>CANGGL010000021.1 GCA_947453465.1 Microbacteriaceae bacterium
AGGCGAGTCATGCTTACTTCACTGCACCCATTGCTAGACCACGAACCAACTGCTTCTGAGCAATCCAACCTGCGATGATGACCGGAAGCGCTGCAACGGTTGACGCGGCTGAAAGGACAGAGAGGAACAATCCGCGGCCGTCAACGAAACTGGCCAGGAACGGAGGTGTGGTCTTGGCGTTGTTGCTGGTAAGCAGGGTAGCTAAAAAGTATTCGTTCCAAGAGAAGATGAAGCAGATTAGTGCCACCGCAGCGATGCCCGGCAGAACGATCGGAAGAACCACGCGGGTTAGCTCGGTGCGGAAGTTGGCGCCGTCAATCTGGGCGGCCTCAACAATCTCCAGCGGAACCTCACTGAAGAATGAGCGCATCATCCAGACGGCAATCGGCAGGTTCATCGCGGCGTAGACCAGGGTCAAAGCCGAGATGTTGTCGAGAACGTGAAGTGTCTTGAAGATCATGTAAAGCGGCAGGATGGACGCGGCTGCGGGCATGAAGCGGGTCGAGATGAAGAACGACAGGGCGTCCTGAACATTCTTGATTGGGCGGATGCTGAGGGCGTAGGCAGCCGGCACCGCTAGCAAAATAACCAACAGCGTCGACAAAACACTTGAGGCGAGCGAGTGCTCGAGGTAGCTGAGCATGCCGCGATCCATCAGGCGCTGGAAGCCTGTGAAGTCAGGGGTGAAAAAGAGCTTGGGAACGATCGAGGAGGCATCGTTTTCTGACTTGAATGAGTTCAAGAACATCCAGCCGACTGGGAAGAAGAAGACGAAGACCAGAAGCCAGGTGAACGCTGTGATTAGGGATGCTTTGGTTTTTCTCATTAGCGGTTACCTCCGGCCATGAAGACCTTGAACAAAGTCTTGAGTGCGATTGTTGCGACGATCAGTGTGAGCACCACGGTCACGACACCGTAGGCGGCAGCTTGGCCAACATCCAGGCCAATGAAGGCACGTTCGAAGAGGAGGTAGGCGAGAGTCTTGGTGCCACCGGTGCCCTTGGTCATGATGGCCACCGGGTCGAAGACCTGAAGCAACATGATGCTGCCGAGCAGAATCGAGATTTCGATGTACTGGCGAAGGTGAGGCAAAGTCATCCACTGGAAGGTTCGGAAGACTCCGGCGCCGTCTACTCCGGCGGCTTCAAGCACCTCGCGGCTCTGGCTCTGCAAGCCGGCCAACAAGATCAACATGAAGAACGGGGTGAACTGCCAGGTCAAAACAATGATGACGGTTGCCAACGGAAAGTCGGTGCTCCAGGCGATGGTCGGCAGACCAAGAGAAGTGGTAACCCAGTTAATGACACCGATGCTGGTGTCGAACATCGAGTACTTCCAGATCAAGGAGGCTGCGGCCGGCATGATCAAGAACGGGGTGATTACGAGGGTTCGGGCCAATGCTTGGCCGCGAAAGTTTCGGTCTAGCAGGATGGCAAATAGGAGGCCAAATAGTAGCGACAGGATCACTGCCGAGGCGGTGATGCCCACCGTGGCGATGATCGCCGGTACGAGGTCTCCGGTGGTGAACACGGAAACGTAGTTCTTGAACCAAGCAAAGCCGATTTCTCCAGGCTTGAGTAGGTTCCAGTTGAGCAGTGAGAAGTAGATGGTGACGAGGAACGGAATCTGAGTCATCAGGATTCCGAAGATCAGTGCCGGCAGGATGAGTGAGCGTGAGAGCCAAACGTTCTTCTTCGCTACTTTGCCCATCGAGGTGGCTGTTGTTGTGACACTTGTCATCATTGGTCCTAGTCAGTTTGTATAGCTTGGGGCCGGCCGGCTAGCGGCCGACCCCAAGTTCATTACAAGGTGATTCTTATTACTTAGCGTTGCTGGTGTTACTTGGTTTTGTGTGCGTCGCCAGCTACCTGAGCGATCTTCTGGCCTGCGTCAAGAGCTTCCTTGACGGTCTTGCGACCGGCTAGAGCGTCAGCTACAAGCTGTGCAACCTGGTTACCAACATCCTGGAACTCTGGGATGGCAACGTACTGGATACCGACCCAAGGCTGAGGGTTTACGCCAGGCTGAGCTGGGTTCACTGCACTCATGACCTCAAGGGTGATAGGTGCAAATGCCTTAGCTGCATCGACGTACTCAGGGATTGAGTAGGTTGAGGTGCGGGCGCCTGGTGGAACCTTTGCCCAACCGAGCTTGGTTCCAACTAGCTGCTGGTATTCCTTGCTGGTTGCCCACTTAATGAAGGTGGTTGCTGCATCTTTGTGCTGGGTGTTTGCAGGGATCGCAAGGTTCCAGCTCCATAGCCAACCTGACTCCTTGGTCTTTACAACCGGAGCGTGTGCGTAAGCCATCTTGCCCTTTACTGGCGAGTCGTCTGCCTCAAGCATTGAAGCTGCAACAGATGCGTCAACCCACATTGCGGTCTTGGCTTCCTTTAGTGCGGTTAGACACTCGTTAAAGCTGTAAGACACAGGGTCCTTCTCACCGGCGGTGTCAAGAAGGTTCTTGTAGAAGGTAACGGCCTGGGTGAACTCTGGTGAGTTAACCTTTGCGTCCCAGTTCATGTCGTACCAGGTGCCACCGAAAGTCTGAACAACGGTGGTTAGTGGTGCAAACAAGTCGCCCCAACCAGGCTTGCCACGCATACAGATACCTGAGTGGTCCTTGTTGTTTACCTTCTTGGCAATGTCAGCAATCTGCTGCCAAGTTGGGTGAGCTGGGATGGTGATCTTCGCAGCGTCCATGATTTCCTTGTTGTACATAAGGATTGATGATTCGCCGTAGAAAGGTACTGCGTACTGCTTGCCGTCTACTGAAAGAGCAGTCTTGATCGGAGGCAAGATGTCGCCTACGTCGTATGCTTTGTCGGCTTCAAGTGCAGGGGTTAGGTCGGTTAGCCAACCGTTTGCGCCCCACTGTGGAACCTCGTAGGCACCGATGGTGACGATGTCATACTGGCCGGCTGCGTTAGCAACGTCGGCGGTGACAGCGCTACGAAGGTCGCCTTCTTCCATTACCTGGAAGTTGACCTTGATGTTTGGGTTTGCTGCTTCGAACTCACCCTTAAGAGACTCCATGTCCTTCATCTGGCCGTTGTTCACGGTTGCGAGGGT
Organism: Microbacteriaceae bacterium; assembly: GCA_947453465.1. Classification (GTDB taxonomy): domain Bacteria; phylum Actinomycetota; class Actinomycetes; order Actinomycetales; family Microbacteriaceae; genus Rhodoluna. Next base: position 3,072 of record CANGGL010000021.1, read on the forward strand.
CAGGGTCACTGGTGCAGATGCGTCAGTGGTTGATGCTGAACAGCCCGATAGAGCAAGTGCAGATACTGCAGCCATTGCTCCAAAGGCAGCAAGCTTCTTATTGAAAAGCATTGATACTCCTTTGTTTTCGTTGCTAGATGATTTTGTTCTTCGTTGAGCCCGGCATTTGCCAGTGGAGAGGGCGCTAGTTTGGGAACCATTGCGTCTCTGTGTCTTGAAACTACCTTTAGATAGGGGCCGCAACAAAATAATTAGGGGGTCAAAAAACCTCTATTTCTGATACTATTTTGCTCAAGGTAAAAGAGGCTTTGTTTAGAAATATGCGGGCAAAAAAGTACTAGTTGCCCGCAATCCCCGCAATAACAAGGCCAAATGAGTTTTCGAAAATTTCATGAACAAGAAGCAAAAACCAAGCATATTCCCAGAGTTGGAAAATTAGTGTTATGAATCCGTTACCAAAAGAGGCCGTAAAAAGCGCTCGATCACCGCAGCAGTTCCTCGAACTCGACCCCTATCTCGAGGTTATTCCGCCGCACCCGTCCAAGTCGTTTCGATGGCTTGAGCATGACTACCCAAGCGAGATTGCACGGTGGCAATATCACCCTGAAGTTGAAATCCACCTGATTCGCAAAAGCTCGGGCAGTTTGATCGCCGGTGACTACATCGGTGCATTCGAGCCAGGTCAGGTCAGCATCATGGGCTCCAACCTTCCCCACGACTGGATGAGTGACCTGCAGCCAGGCGAGGTGTATCCAAATCGCGATGCCTTGATTCAGTTCGACTCAGACTGGTTCCTGAAGGTCAGTGCTGTCATCCCCGAACTAACCGGGGCCAAGACGTTTCTGGATGAGATCAGGCAGGGCATTATTTTTCACGGAGACACCAGGGCTAAGGCTGAGCAAATTATCGAAGGCGTTGGCGCCACGACAGGTTTGGGTCAGATTTCTGGTTTCTTTGCCCTTATAGATCTGTTTATGAAGGCGCCATCAAAAGACAAACAGTATTTGTCGAAGCGTTGGGTTCATGACAATGCAAGCAACGAGGGCAAGCAGGCGGTTGAGTCGGGGGTGAAGTACATCTTCGAGAACCTGACCCAAGACATCAGAATGTCTGAGGCGGCCCGCATCGCTCACATGTCAGAACCATCGTTCTCAAAGTATTTCAAGAAGGCCAGTGGTCTCACTTTCAGTGACATGGTTCGCAAGCTGCGCATCGCTCATGCCTGCCGCCTGCTTGACCAGACCGATCAGTCCATCGCTTCAATTGGCAAGGCCAGTGGTTATGGCAACCTGGCCAACTTCAACCGCAAGTTCTTAGTCGAGACCGGCATCACTCCATCGGCCTATCGAAACATGGATGAAGAGTCAAAGCCGGAGGCAAAGTTGCTCAGCCTGGGCCTAATCAATCCAAACCGCTAGTTACCAGTTGAGACCTAGGCTCAGCGCAGCGCGAAGGTCACCGACCTCGGAGTCGACCGACCGGATAAACCCGAGACGGCTGGCCTCGTTGGCGCGAATCTTGCCATTGGAAACCTTGCGGATTTCGCCGGCCAAGCTGATCTCTCCGAAGGCAACCAGGTTGTGGGCGAGTGGCTTGTCTTGAACTGATGACGCGATGGCCAGGGCGATGGCAAGGTCGGCGGCTGGCTCGGTTAGGCGAACCCCGCCAACCGTAGAAACGTAAACGTCTGAATCGCTAAGCCGCAGCCCGGCTCGGCGTTCAAGCACGGCAAGCAGCATGGCCACGCGGGCGGAATCCACCCCGTTGGTCACTCGACGCGGCTGCGGGGTTGATGACTTAACCACCAGCGCCTGCACCTCGGCAATCAGCGGACGCTTGCCCTCGACGGTCACGGTCACGCAGGTGCCAGAAACCGGGGCGTCGCCGCGCGACAAGAACATCCCACTCGGGTCAGAAACCTGGTTGATGCCCTCGCCGGTCATTTCAAAACAACCGACTTCATCTGTTGGGCCGAAGCGGTTCTTTAGTGAGCGAACAAAGCGCAGCGAAGTCTGGCGATCACCCTCGAAGTGGCAAACCACATCAACTAGGTGTTCGAGGGCGCGCGGGCCGGCGATAGAGCCATCCTTGGTGACATGGCCCACCAGAATAACCGGCAGGGAGCGCTCTTTGGCCACGCGAATCAGGTTGGCGGCAACCTCACGAATTTGCGATGGCATGCCGGCGGCACCGTCAATCTCGCCGGCGGCGATGGTCTGCACCGAGTCAACAACGAGTAACTCAGGCGAAACGGCATCAATCTGACCGAGCACGGTGGAAAGGTCGGTTTCGGCGGCTAGGTAAAGGTTGTCGGTGAGAGCGCCGGTGCGCTCGGCGCGCAGGCGAACCTGACCAACCGATTCTTCACCGGTCACATACAAGACGCGCTTGCCAGATTTGGCCGTGTTCGCGGCAACCTCCAATAGGAGCGTTGACTTGCCCACGCCAGGCTCACCCGAGAGCAAAACCACTGCACCAGGAACCAAGCCGCCGCCTAGGACGCGGTCAAACTCGCCCACCTGGGTAGACCATGCTGCAACGCGCTCGGTCGAAACATCGGTGATTGGTTTGGCGGCTGATGACTCAACCAGCTTGATGGCGCGAACCTGCTTGCTAACTCCCAAGCCGCGGCCTCCGCCGGCGGCACCTTCTTGCATAGAATCCCAAGCCTGGCACTCGCCACAGCGACCAACCCACTTTGGGGTGGACCAGCCGCATTCGGCGCAAACAAAGGTGGTTTTCGGGTTAGCCATGACTCAAAACTATCAACCGCCACCGACAAAACCGCTCGCCTAAACTGAACATGTGAATATCAACCGCATCGCAATCCTCGGTTCCGGCTCAATGGGCGGCGCCATCCTTGCCGGCCTGCTCAAATCGGGCTTCAACCCAGAGCACATTGCCGTCAGCACCAAGTCTGCCGCCAGTGCAGAGAAGCACATCGATGAGTTGGGCGTCCACGCTTTTGCGCTTGAAAACGGTGCTGATGCAAACGCCATGGCTGTGGCCGGGGCTGATGTGGTTTTGGTCGGCGTGAAGCCAGCATACGTGACCGAGGTTTTGGCTGAAATTGCCGAAGCCATCAATGACAACGCCCTGGTTATCAGCGTTGCCGCCGGTGTGACCACTGCTTCGATGGAGGCCGTGCTGCCCGAAGACGTTGGTGTGGTTCGAGCCATGCCAAACACCCCGGCGATTGTTGGCCGCGCGGTGACCGGCATTTCCGCCGGCGAGCGCGCCACCGACTGGGCCGTTGAAACCACCGTTCAGCTTTTCGAGACCGTGGGCAAAACCATCGTTCTAGAAGAGTCACGGATTGATGCTCTCAGCACCATCTCTGGTTCTGGGCCGGCATACGTTTTTTATCTGATCGAGCAGCTGACTCAGGCGGCCAAGCACCACGGCTTCAACGATGCCGACGCGGCTCTGCTGGTTAACGAGACCTTCTTGGGTGCCGCCGAGTTGCTGGTGGCTTCGGGTAAAACCCCCGAGGCGCTGCGCAAGCAGGTAACCAGTCCAAACGGCACCACCGAGCGCGCGATTGCGCGAATGGGTGAGACTGACCTTGAGGCAATGTTTATTGAAGCCACGGATGCTGCGCTTGCGCGTGCCCGTGAACTCGCAGCCGGCAAGTAGTTAGGTCTCTAGACGTTCAGTTGATCGTCGAGAACAAAGAGCCCGCCGAAAGCGCTGATCATCGCCTGGTTCCAATCCAGGTCACTGACCGGGTTGGTGTCGATTTCGGCCACGATTCGCCCGTGCAGCATGCCCAAAACCATAACGGCGGCGGCCCTCGGCGAGAGGTGCGGCTTCAACATCTTTCGGTCTTGAAGCAGTTGCATGACCTCGGTCAGTTGCTCGGTCAGGCCATGCTGAACCTCGGCGAGTGCTGCCCTAAGTAGTGGGCGGCCGGTGGTGTTGCCGATGATGTTGGCGCGTTTATCTGCCGGCACATGCTTGAAGTGATCCACCAAAAACTCAATCATCTCGTCGTAGTGTTCGGCGATTTCTTTGGTCGAGTGCATTTTGTCCATGAAGCGTTTGGCGCGTGCGATGTCTTCCTGGATGTTCACTGCAAAGTTGTGAACGTAGGTGGCGCGGATCAAACCATCGCGGTCACCGAAGTGGTGGTAGATCGAGCCGATTGACACATTGGTGGCAGCCGAGATTTCTTGAACGCGAACCGATGATTCGCCGCCGAGTTCGATGGCTTCATTGGTGGCGTTGATGACGAGGTCAACAGTGTCCTTAGCCCGCGCTTGCTTGGGCTTAGGGGAGTGTTTTGTTTTCGGAGACATCCAGCCCTACCAATCTTTCTAGAAAGTATGGCAGGTATTTTCCAATTGGGAAATCGGTCAAAATAACGTTTTGGGTGTTATTTTCACACCCCGATGAGGCCGACTACTTGGCGTCGATCTCGGCAATTAGGGTTTCGATGTGCTGACGAATCTTGTCGCGAATCGGTCGAACCGCTTCAACGCCCTGGCCGGCTGGGTCATCGAGAACCCAGTCGAGGTAGGTCTTGCCAGGGAAGTAAGGGCAGGTATCGCCGCAGCCCATGGTGATGACGTAGTCAGAAGCCTTGACCGCTTCATCGCTCAAGACCTTTGGGGTGTTGGAGCTGATGTCGATGCCCTCTTCGAGCATCGCGGCAACGGCCGACGGGTTTACTTCATTCTTCGGAGCGGTACCCGCCGAACGAACCTCTACTCGGTCTCCGGCAAGAGCCTGCAGGTATCCCGCGGCCATCTGTGAGCGACCGGCGTTGTGGACACAAACGAATAGAACTGAAGCTTTTTTAGACATGCTTCGATTAAAGCAGAAGGCCCCGGTCGAAACCGAGGCCCTGCGTTTTGTTTACCTGAAGTTCTATTTTGCAGCCTTCTTTGCCGCAGCTTTGGCCGGCTTGGCGGTGAAAACCATTACACCGATGACCGCTGAGACCAGACCGACCAGCTGAGCAATTATTAGCCAGCCTGAAACCTGAAGCCCCTGTCCGTTTAGCAGTAGCGCGATGCTGACCGCAGGGTTTGACTGCGCGCCGCTCTGGGTGAAGCTTGCCGCCGAGAAGATCCAGGCAGCTGCCGCAAACGGAATCAGATTTGCGCGCTTGGTTGCGGTTAGGAAACCGTAAAGGAAGACTAGGCCGCCGGTGGCAACCCACTCGCCGATCAACACAGCCGCGTTAGGAACGCTGCCGACCGAGATGCTGTGCACCATCTTGCCCCAGAGCTGAAGGCCAATTAGTGAACCGAAAAGCGCACCGCCAACCTGTGCCAAAACATAAAGAATGAACAACTTGAGCGATAGCTCTTTGCGGGCATAGAAGTAAAGCGAGACGACCGGGTTGAGGTGGCCACCGCTGATGCCCATGGTGACAAAGATGGCGAGTCCCAGAGTTGCCGCGATTGCGAGTTCTGGAACAGCCAACGAGTGGCCGATGTTGCCGAACAGAGCGATAAGAAAAAGCGTCGAGCCAAGAAACTCGGTGATTAGCTTCTGGAGAGTGGCGTTGATTTTCATCTAGTTAACCTTCTTTAGATTGATTAGAACTTCGTTGCTCTTTAGGAAGCCAGGCTTCCACGGTGGATCAAATCTTGCCCAGTATAGATTTCCAACCGGTTCGAAGCCGGCTCGAATCACCGCTGCCTGCAAAAGTTGCCCTTCGTCCATGAATCGCTTCTCGTTCCAACCGCCACCGAATTTACGAACTCCGGTTAGGTGCTCGGGCATCGCCTTCATGGTTACGCGTGAGTTTGCCGGTACCGGGACATCCTTGGGGTCGGTGCCATTAGGCAGCACAAAACTGACCAGGTGAGAGTTGCCACCGGTTGGCTCTTGAATCACGGGGGCGGTCATCGCGATCTTCTGGCGAGACTCGTTATTGCCACTAATGTAGCTGATCAAAGGCCCGAAGGCCACGTTGCCGGCCCGCATGAAGTCACCCTCGACTTCGACCTGCATAAGAACGTGTGCCGGATAGTTTCGCAATTGAAAGTCCCCGTAGTCACGAACGAGCGTAAACTGCTGTTTTTCGGTCATGGTCTGAGTGTAGACTGGAGTAATCGTTTTGCCGCTGGCCCATCTGGTCGGATGGCATCCAAAATCTGTGAGGTCCCTATGGGTTCAGTAATTAAGAAGCGCCGCAAGCGTATGTCGAAGAAGAAGCACCGCAAGTTGCTTCGCAAGACTCGTCACCAGCGTCGCAATAAGAAGTAAGTCGACTTCTCGGCTTACTCAACAAAAACCCCGCCAAGCTAAGGCTTCGGCGGGTTTCTTGTTTAACTTCGGTTTTTATCGGTATTGAACCGGGTTATTTGTTGGCGCGCAGTTCGCGCTTTTTGAAGTCCAGAATTGGCCACTCGGCGGCCTTGGCATACTTGGCCAGTTCTTGGTCTGGGTTCACAGCGATGGCGTTGCCCACCGCGGTCAGCATCGGAAGGTCGTTGACGCTGTCGCTATAGGCGTAGCTTCGTTTGAGGCTGATGTTGCGCTCTTTGGCGAGTGCCTTGATGGCCTTGCGCTTGGCTTTGCCGTGAAGCGGTTGACCAACCAACTTGCCGGTCAAAATTCCATCGACGCGCTCAATTTGGGTGCCAAGTCCACCGGTTAGGCCGAGGCGCTCTGCAATGACTTCGGCAATCTCTTGCGGGGTTGCGGTGACCAGCCAAACCTCGCGTCCCTCGGCAATGTGCTGCTTGGCCAATCGAACCGTCTCAGGCCAAAGCTTTGGGCAAATGAACTTGTCGTAAACCTCTTCGGTCAACGCGGCCAACTCATCGGCTTTGTGACCAACGATGAGCCCTAGCGCGCGGTCTTTGATGTCATTGACGGTCTTGGCGGTTTCACCGCGGGCAATGAAGCGCGCCTGCTGCCAGGCGAAGCGCCAGAAGTCTTGACGGCTGAAGAAGCCGCGTTTGAATGCGGCCTTGCCGAAGAGGAAGCTGCTTGACCCACGCAAAATGGTGTTGTCAACGTCAAAGAAAGCGGCCTCGATCTTGGTCGAGGGTTCCTTTGTGGCTGGCTTCTTAGGGGATGTCGGCACCATGTCAGTTTAGTCTTGACTCGTGAACATCGAACTGACCCTGATCGGCAAGCCCGGCTGTCACCTCTGCGAAGATGCCGAATTGGCTATCGATCGAGTGCTCGCAGTTTTTTTGGCCGCAAACCCATCCGTGGCGGTTTCAATCGCGCAGCAAAATATCTTGGATTACGCCGAGCTCGCAGCGCGCTACTCAGAAGAAATTCCGGTCTTGCTAATCAACGGCAAAGTGCATAACTATTGGCGTATCGACGAAGAGCGATTTGCTCGAGCGTTGACTGAAATCGCAGCCGAAGTTTCGAACGAATAGGAGCCCAAAGTGAAGTGGATTCTCAAGCGATTCTGGTTTCCAATTTTGATGATTGTGCTCGGTTTGCTGGGGCGCAAATATCCTTGGGCCGCCAAGACTCACGAAACCCTCGGCAAGGTCTCCGGGCCAGTCACCAAGATTCGCAACGTCACCAAGAAATAGGGGCTTTGAAGAGACCTCTCGCGTTGTCATTGACAATGTCTGAGCTAGATGTCATATTGGCTATACAAAACATATAGCCAAGGAGTTCCAAGTGGAAACCACAGTTTTTCGCAATGGCGGCAGCCAGGCCGTCCGCATTCCTGCTAAATATCGGTTCGACACCGACGTTGTTGACATTGAATGGAACGAATCGCTCAATGCATTAGTGATCAAGGAACGATCGCTTGGCAAATGGACAAGTTTCTTCGAATCGCTAGCCAAGCGACCGTCTACACCGATACCGGCGGTCCTCCCGATGACCCCTGAGGGGCGCTTGGATGTGGCTGCATTTATGGACATGGAATAGCCTCCATGGAATTCATGCTCGACACCGACACAGCCAGTTTCATAATCAAGAAGAATGATGCCGTTGTCGAAAAGGCGCAAAAGTTCGCTGGCTCGTGGTGCATATCTGCGGTGGTCTACCAGGAATTGATGACCGGTTTGCTGTCATCGAGGGGCACTCGGCTCGAAGAGGACTGGTCAGATTTTCTGAGATTTGTCGACGTTCTCCCGTTCACACAAGCTGATGCAATGGTTGCGGCCGAGCTTCAAGTTTCTGCAAAACGAGCTGGGCTGAACATTGGCTTCGCAGACGTCCAAATTGCGGCCCACGCCGCCAGTGCAGGTTTGACTCTGGTCACTAACAACGCGAGTCACTTCGATCGCTTCGCAGGAGTCCACAACATCAGCTGGGTTTAAGAGAAAACCCTCGGCACCCGCACACTTGGTTTGCGCGAATGCCGAGGGAGTTTTTACTGCACCTGGTGGACGATGGTGGTTGGTTTGCCAACAGTCACAAGAAGTGTGTTGTTTGGGTTAATCCAAAATCCTGCGCCAGGAGTGGTTTGCTGAACAACAACTTCAGAGTCAAGCCCGTTATCTACTCGATTAAATTCAACGTTATTTATCCCCATGTTGGTAAGAGCAAGCGCTACCTCGGAAATAGGCATTCCGCGAAGGTCGGGTACCTTGATCGCCCCAGGTGTTGCTTCAGAAGGAAGGATAAGGTTTCCGGTGGCATCCTGAAACGTAAGCCCAGTTACCTCAGTGTCGTGATTATCGAAGGCCTTAATCTCGGTTATGGCAACCCCGTTGAGGCGAAGCCCGTCGAATGACGGCAGGTTAACCAGAGTGTTCTCCATCGAATAGTAGGCCCCAACTTTGTCAGAGATAATCGCATATGTAGGGACCATCAAAACCATTGCTAGCAGGTTTAGCGGCAGAAGAATTGCGGTGAAGAACTTCTGCGTTAGCCACTGTTTGCGGCCCCACTGCACACTGATCAGAATGAGAACGGGCAGAGCCCAGAGTGAGAAGTGGCTTCGCGAAAGAGTCTCCGCGATTATGTATGCGACCACCGCGCGAGTCACCCACCAAACCGGTCGCAAGGAGACCGTGAAGTCATAGATTGCGCGACCGAATGCTGTTCGAGTGGCCCACTCGATGAATCCCTCGTTGAATGCGGCAACTGAGAAGTATTTTCGGGTCTGGCTCCTCGGTGAAACTCCGGCGGCCTCGCGAAGTTCAGTGGCGTAGGCCGCTGCCGAACCGAGATCGAATGCCTCACCTTCTTCCATCAGCCGGTCATGAAGGTCAGCTTCAAGGCCATCGGTCAATTCCTGAATTTCACGCTTTGGCAAATCGGCCAACTCGGCGCGAACAGCAGCGGCGAAGTTTGCGATTGTTGAATCGTTCAAGGTTTCCATTAGTTTCCCCCGTTTTTGCGTGATGAATTGGTTTTCTTCTGGCCAAGCAGGCCAGTCATTGTGTTGCTGAAAGAAAGCCAGCTTTTGCGCTGGTCGGCCAGCATTTTGCTGCCGGTTTCGTTGATGCCGTAGTACTTGCGGTGAGGGCCATCATCCGAGGCCACTACGTAGCTGTTGAGTGCCCCGGCAGAGAACAGTCGACGAAGGGTGCCATACACCGATGCATCGCCAACTTCATTGAGACCTGCTTGCTTGAGTCGACGAACGATGTCATAGCCGTAGCCATCCTCATGCTCGATGACAGCAAGCACAGCGACGTCTAAGACGCCTTTGAGTAGCTGCGTTGAATCCATTGAATTCCCTTCGTTGCCCCCACTATTACATATTGCGTAGTAGTGCGCAATACCAAACCGGTACGAGTGTAAAAAAATCCCCCGGCCGAAACCGAGGGATTTAGTGAGAAGCGCTTATGGCTCCAAGCGGTTTGGACCGCGGAACAAGAAACCAACTTCACGGATGTTTGGCTGGTGCAAGAGCAACATCAAAACGCGCAGCAGACCCATGCCGAAACCACCGTGGGTTGGCGCTCCATACTTGAAGAAATCAAGGTAGGTCTGAAGGCCCTCTGGCTCAAGACCCTTCTGCTTTACCTGCTCGGTTAGAACATCGAGACGGTGCTCGCGCTGCGCGCCAGTGGTGATCTCGGTACCGCGCCAGATTAGGTCATAGCTGTTGGTAAGTGCCGGGTTATCGGCGTGACGCATGTGATAGAACGGGCGCACTGTGGCCGGGTAGTCGGTGACGAAAACAAATTCGTGACCGTGAGTTTCTTCGGCCCAAGCTGCAATCTGACGCTCGCCCTCTGGGTCAAGGTCGCCGCCGCGCTCAACAACGTGGCCGCGCTCCTTGATGATGTCGATTGCGTCGTGAAGGGTGACGCGAGGGAAAGGAATCGATGGAACCTGAACTTCGATGCCGAAGTGCCTCAGGATCTCCTCGCCGTGCTGCTCTTTGACCGCCGAGATGGCAGCATGCATTAGCTGCTCCTGGATCGCCATGATGTCCTCGTGTGAGTCAATCCATGAAACTTCGATGTCAACCGAGACGAACTCGGTTGCGTGACGAGAGGTGAAAGAAGGGTCGGCGCGGAACACCGGGCCGATTTCGAAGATGCGGCCGAGACCAGACATCATCGCCATCTGCTTGTAGAACTGAGGTGACTGTGCCAGGTAGGCGTTGCCCTCGAAGTATTCGAGCTTGAAAAGCTCAGCGTTTGACTCTGAAGCCGAGGCCATGAGTTTAGGTGTGTGCAGCTCAACGAAGCCGTTCTCGACCCAATACTTGCGCCAGGTTGCCTCGATGGTGGTCTGGATGCGGAAGACCAGGTTCATCTCTGGGCGGCGAAGGTCAAGGAAGCGCCAGTCCATGCGCTTGTCGATTGAGGTGTCGTCGGCAATCGGGGTTTCTGGGTCGGCCAGGGTGACGATCTCAACGTCATCAAGCTGAATCTCGAGACCGCCAAGCTTTACGCGCTCATCGTGAACCAAACGGCCGGTGATCCAAACAAATGAACCGTTGGTCAGGGTCGAAACCTTGGCCGCAAGTGCGTCGTTTTCATCCGGGGCGTCATCGATGGTTGGGCGCGGGTAGGTGACCTGAGCCGAGCCAGATTCATCGCGCAGGATGATGAACTGAATGCGCTTCTGGTCGCGGAGCTTTTCAACCCATCCGCCGAGGGTTACTGGGCCGTCTTCGCGCGCGGCAAGGTCTTTGATAAGGGTGCGGGTTCTCATAAATCCCAAGTTTAGCCGAGGGTAGACTTTACCTATGCCCGCCGACCGCATCCACTTGATTCGTCATGGCGAGGTGCACAATCCTGGGGGCGTTCTTTACGGGCGTTTGCCGCACTTCCGCCTGAGCGAACTTGGCCACGAGATGGCCAAATCTGCCGCGACCAAGGTTGCCGAAACCGTGAGTGTCGAGGGTCGCAACGTGGTCAAGCTGTTGGCTTCACCTTTGCTGCGCACCCAAGAATCGGCTGCACCGGTGGGCGAGGCTTTTGGTCTAGAGGTGCACACCGATGAGCGACTCATCGAACCGTTCAACATATTTGAGGGCCGGAAGCTCACGGCCTCGCACATTCTGATTCGGCCGCACCTTTACTACCACCTGCGCAACCCTCAGAAGCCAAGCTGGGGTGAGCCTTACGAGGCCATTGCTGCCAGGATGATGTCGGCAATTGAAGATGCTTGGAACAGTGTGGCCTCTGGCGATGTTGTAATCGTTAGTCACCAGTTGCCAATTGTGATGGTTCAACTGACCGTTGCCGGCAAGCCGTTGGCGCACAACCCGAAGCAGCGCCGCTGTTCACTCTCGAGCATCACCACGCTTGAGCGCCGGGGAGACAAATTTGTCGAGGTTGGCTACGTTGACACCGCGGCAAACCACACAGTCATCGATAGGGGTGCCGTCTAGTGAAGGCCAAACTCTCACAGCAAATTTTGCGTGCCAGCTCAGCCCTAGCCGTCGCTTCGACCCTGGTCCTTGGCTTGGGCGCCTGCGCAGCCAATGACCCTCTTGCCAACCAGTTCAAGGCCGGCGATAACAAAAACTACATTGCCGGCGACGGCTCGGTCACCGAATACTCCGAAGCAAACCGAGGCAAATCAGTGGTCTGGGCTGGCCCAACCGAAACCGGCGGCATTCTCTCGAGCGCTCAGCTTTCGGGTGTTCCGGTGGTCATGAACTATTGGTACGCGGGCTGTGCCCCTTGCCGTGCCGAGGCTCCAGATCTTTTGGCAATTTCCAAACAGTTTCCGAAGGTTCAGTTTGTTGGCGTGAATGTGCGTGACTCAGCTGCAACCGCCGCGGCCTTCAATCGCAATTTCAAGCTCACCTGGCCCTCAATCATCGATAGCAAAACCAGTTCGGTCGCGCTCGCTTTCACCGGCATCGTGACCCCGGCCGCTGTGCCAACCACTCTGGTGATCGATAAGCAGGGCCGCGTCTCCGCACGCATTCTCGGCCGCATCGACAAATCAATCTTGACCACTCTGATTCAAGGTGTCCAGGATGAAAAGGCCGCGAAGTAGCCTATGAATCCCGGAGAGATCATCCTTAATGGCTCGCTGCTGGCGGCGATGCCGATGGCGCTTGCTGCCGGCTTGGTCTCGTTCCTATCTCCTTGTGTGCTTCCGCTTGTGCCTGGCTACCTCGGTTTTGTGTCCGGCGCTGCCGGCTCAGGCACTCCAAGTTCTCGCTCGAGAGTCATTCTTGGTGCAGCGCTGTTCGTGCTTGGATTCACCCTGGTCTTCGTTTCTCTCGGCGCAGCTTTTGGCGGCCTGGGCACCATCTTGCAATCCGGTTTGGCGGCCGTCATCCAAAGGGTGCTCGGCGTTCTGATTATTTTGCTTGGACTGGTGCTGGTTGGTCAGTTTGGTTTCATGCAGCGCACTTTCAAGATGCGGGTGTCTCCGAAGCTTGGTCTAATCGGCGCTCCGCTGCTTGGCATTGCTTTTGGTCTAGGTTGGACCCCGTGCATCGGCCCAACCCTGGCCGCTGTGCTGACGCTTTCACTTGACGGCGGCTCTGCAGCTCGCGGGGCACTGCTCACAGTTCTATACTCACTTGGCTTGGGCCTGCCCTTCGTGGCGATTGCCGCCGGTTTTGGTTGGGCAACTAAGTCGGTTGGTTTCGTCAAGCGACACATCCGTGCCTTCAACATCGCCGGCGGTTCATTGCTAATTTTGCTCGGGCTGCTTTTGGTCACCGGGCTTTGGAACAATCTCATTATTTTGATTCAGGAGGTGACCGTTGCCTTCATCCCAGCCATCTAATGAAGATGTAATCCAGCCAGCAATCGGACTCAAGGGTTGGTTGCGTTGGACTTGGCGTCAGCTGACTTCGATGCGCACAGCTCTGATTTTGCTGCTGCTGCTGGCCGCCGCTGCCGTCCCTGGCTCGGTCTTTCCGCAGCGTTCTGCCGACCCAAATGGTGTCACCGCATACTTTGACGCCAACCCGACGTTGGCTCCGATTCTCGACAAGATTCAGATGTTCGACGTCTATACCTCGGCCTGGTTCTCGGCCATTTACATTCTGCTTTTTGCATCACTCATCGGTTGTGTTCTGCCACGCACAGCAGCCCACGCACGCGCTTTGCGCCTGCCACCGGTGGCAACACCAAAGAACCTGAAGCGCATGCCTGCATTCAAGGCGGTTGCCGTCACCGGCATCAAGAACCAGGATGAGTTGCTCGCGAAAGCCGAAACTCTGCTCAAGAAACAGGGTTACCGGGTGGCTCGCGAGGGTGAAGGTTCAACCGGTTCGGTTAGCGCCGAACGTGGTTATCTGCGCGAGACCGGCAACTTGATTTTTCACCTGTCGCTCATCGGTGTTCTGATTGCCGTTGGTGTTGGTGGCGGCATGAGCTATAGCGGCCAGCGCGTTTTGGTTGAGGGCGAAAGCTTTGTCAACAACCTGGCCGGCTATGACTCATTCTCACCGGGCACCTTCTTCAATGAGAACCAGCTGGTGCCGTTTAGCGTGCAGCTCGACAAGTTTGAGGTTGATTTCTATCGCGACCTGACTCTGAAGAATAAGGCCAACGCCGGCACGCCAACCGACTTCCGTGCCTACGTCACAACAACCATGGGCTCGACCGGCAAGAAATCAGCCGGCCTCATTCGCGTGAACGAGCCGCTCTCGATGCCACGCGCCAACCTTTACTTGACCGGCAATGGCTACGCCCCGTCGATCACTATCCGTGATGCAAAGGGAGTCGTGGTCTACTCGGGTGCCACCGCATTCTTGCCGCAGGACAAGAACTACACATCACTCGGCGTCATCAAGGTCACCGATGTGCCAAAGCAGTACGGAATCATTTCGTTCTTCTATCCGACCGTTGGTGAGCTGCCTTCGGGCGCCCTAACTTCGCTCTACCCGGACGCGGCCATCCCGATGCTTTCGATGAACATTTATCAGGGTGACCTGGGCATCAACGGCGGCCAGCCGAAGAATGTGTTTGCGCTGGATGTAAAAAATATGAAGCAGATTGCCGGCGGAAAATCTGGCGTGAAGGGTCTGCGCCTGCAGCTTGGCGAGACCGCAGTTTTGCCAAAGAATCTTGGTACGGTCACCTTCGATGGCCTGCGCCGCTTCGCTTCGCTAGACGTCGATTACAACCCGGGTGGGGTTTGGGTCTTGGCTTTCGCACTGCTTGCGCTTGCCGGCGTTACAACATCGCTGTTGGTTCCGCGCCGCCGCGTGTGGGTTCGCAAGACCGAGGCCGGTTTCGAAATGGCCGCGCTTGCTCGTGGCGATGACCCTGCTCTTGAGAAGGTAGTTGCCGATTTGGCCGCGCAACTTACCCCGAATAAATCGAAGGCCAAGAAGGTTGCTAAACCTGCAACCACCGATCAGCCGAAGGAAACCGATGAATAGCATTTCGCTAAACGCCGACCTAGCCGCAATCTCACGCCTCGTTGTAGAGGGCGCCATGCTGATTTACACTTTCGCTTTTTTGACCTTCGCCTACCACCTATCGCAGTTGGCGAGTGTGAAGAAGTCGGTTCGGGCCGGCGCCACAAAGCTCCAGCGCATCGGCATCGTTCTGCTGGCAATCGCGGCAACCGTCCATGGTGTCGGTGTTGTGCTTCGCGGCATCGCGGCCTCTCGGGTGCCATGGGCCAACATGTATGAGTTCTCGATCACCGGCTCATTCGTGGTCGTCTTGATCTTCTTGACCGCCCTGGCAATCAAAGACATTCGCCTGATCGCAACTTTCGTTTCTGGCTTCAGCCTACTGATTCTTGGCACCGCAGACACCATTTTCTACATCGAAGTAAAGTCACTCATGCCGGCTCTGCAGAGCTACTGGTTGGTAATTCACGTGATGGTTGCCGTGCTGGCGACCTCCTTCTTCAACATCGCCGCCGCGCTTTCGATTGCCTATCTCTTCAAGACGGCAAAGTGGGTCAAGGCTTCGAAGCTAAAGGTGGTCGACCTAATGCGTCGCATCCTCGCGCTGTTCCCAACCGAAGACAAGCTCGAGCGCCTCTCTTACCGCTTCAACATCATCGGCTTCATCCTCTGGACATTCACGCTGATCGCCGGTGCCATCTGGGCCGAGCGCGCTTGGCACCGTTACTGGGGTTGGGACACCAAGGAGGTCTGGACCTTCATCATCTGGACCATCTACGCTGGATACCTGCACGCCAACGCCACTCGCGGTTGGAATGGCAAGCGATCGGCTTGGCTGGCAGTGGTTGGGTTTGTCGCGATCCTGTTTAACTTCACCGTGGTTAACCTGTTCTTCAAGGGCCTTCACGTTTACAGCGGTTTGAAGTAGTGAACCCCGCACTAACTGACCTTCTATCGACGGCGCGAGTAGTTTCGCTGCCGCTGCGCAGCCGATTCAGAGGTGTCGTTGACCGCGAGGTGATGCTGTTCGAAGGCCCCAACGGTTGGGCTGAGTGGTCACCGTTTCTTGAATACCCGGATGAAGAAGCTGCAGTTTGGCTGGCCGCCGCAATCGAGTTTGCCTATGGCAAGTTGCCCGAGGTGCGCCGCGAGGCCATCCCGGTGAATGCAACTTTGCCGGCTGTTGCCCCTGACCAAATTGAAAAGGTGCTTTCGCGCTTCGGTTCGTTTGGCACAGTCAAAATTAAGGTGGCCGAAAAAGGCCAAGACCTAAACGATGACCTGCAGCGAGTGTGGGCCGTTCGCGCCGCCTACCCTGACGCAAGAATTCGCCTGGATGCGAACGGTGGTTACTCGGTTGAGCAGGCGATTGCTTTGGCCGGGGCGATGCTGGAAAACGGTGTGCCCCTCGATTACCTAGAGCAGCCGGTTGCCTCGATTGCCGAGATGGCCGAGCTTCGCTTGCGTTTGACCAAGGCAGGCATCGGCGCGAATGACAAAATCGATTCCGCTGGCCGAACCGGGGTAAAGATTGCCGCCGACGAATCCGTCCGCAAAGTCAGCGACCCAATGGCTGTCGTTCAGGCCGAGGCCGCGGACGTCCTGGTTTTGAAAGCTGCGCCACTAGGGGGCATAACTCGCGCGTTGGACATCGCGGCCGAGGCGGGCTTACCGGTGGTCATCTCCAGTGCCCTCGAATCTTCGGTCGGTCTCTCAATGGGCGCCCACCTGGCGGCAGCCCTGACGCTTCATGGAACAGCAGGTGCTGGAACCTCGCCCGGAGGTTTGGCGTTTGACTGCGGCCTGGGCACCGGCGCACTTTTGGCAGGGGATGTCACGCGTGAACCCCTCACGCCGATTGATGGTTTTATTGAGGTTCGCCGAGTTGCCGTCGATGAGCAAAAGCTTGATGTTTTTGAAGCAGAAGACCACCGCATTGACTGGTGGATTGACCGACTCGACCGTGCCTACAAGCACCTCAACTAGTTAGGCTGGAGCCATGACCAACCAGGTTTCTGAAATCTTTGATTCGAGCATTTGGCACGAGGTGCCGGGCTTTGACGCGCTCGAAGACATCACCTATCACAAGCACAACCAGTTCGGCATTGTGCGCATCGCGTTCAACCGTCCAGAGGTTCGCAATGCGTTCCGCCCCAAGACCGTGGATGAATTGCACCAGGCACTTGATCACGCGCGCATGGATTCACGAGTGGGTGTGGTGTTGCTCACCGGCAACGGCCCATCGGCCAAGGATGGCGGTTGGGCGTTCTGCTCAGGCGGCGACCAGCGTGTTCGTGGCCGCGATGGATATAAGTATGCCGAGGGTGAAACCGCCGAGACCATCGACCCGGCTCGTAATGGCCGTTTGCACATCCTCGAGGTTCAGCGCCTGATTCGCTTCATGCCAAAGGTTGTCATTGCTCTGGTTCCTGGTTGGGCGGCCGGTGGCGGCCACTCTCTAAACGTGGTTGCCGATCTATCGCTAGCCAGCGCCGAACATGCCAAATTCAAGCAGACCGATGCCGACGTGGGCTCGTTCGATGCCGGTTATGGCAGCGCCTACCTAGCCCGCCAAACCGGCCAAAAGTTTGCCCGTGAAATCTTCTTCCTCGGTGCCGAATACAGCGCTCAGCGTGCCTATGAACTGGGTGTCGTCAACGCGGTAGTGCCGCACGCAGATCTCGAGAAAGTCGGTGTTGAGTGGGGTGCCGAAATCCTTCGCAAGTCACCGCAATCCATCCGCATGCTCAAGTTTGCTTTCAACGCCGTTGACGACGGCATTGCCGGCCAGCAGCTTTTTGCCGGTGAAGCAACCCGCCTCGCATACGGCACAGATGAGGCCGTCGAAGGCCGTGACTCTTTCTTGCAGAAGCGCGAACCAGACTGGTCGCCATACCCGTGGCACTTCTAAACGCACTCTAACCTTCAATCAAATAAAGCCACTCAGACCCCACATATGCAGCCGCTAAAACTCATTGCCGCCAACGACACCTTTGGTGCGCTGGTTGCGCTCGGTGAGGTTTTGGCCGCGAACCAAGCGGTGTTCATTACCGCCCCTGAGTTCAATGGCAAAATGCCCGAAACCTTTGGGCTGCCAGATGAAGTTGTTGATGGCGTTGGCCTAATCGTTGAAACCAGCGGTTCAAGCGGCAAACCAAAGCGCGTGACCCTCTCGCGCGAGGCCATCTTGGCAAGTGCAAACGCGGCCCAGATACGCCTCGGTGGCCCGGGTCAGTGGCTGCTTGCTCTGCCGGTCAACTTTGTGGCCGGTGCCAACGTATTGATTCGCTCGCTGGTTGCCGACACCCAGCCGGTGCTGATGAACACGTCGGTTCCTTTCACCGCTGAAGCCTTTGCTCGTTCGGCCTCGCTGATGACCGGCAGCCGCCGCTACACATCGCTGGTGCCAACCCAGTTGGCTCGCTTGGCCGCCGCACTTAGTGACCCGTTCAGCGCCTCGGGGCAGAATGATTTTTTGCTCGGGCAGCTGCGCAAGTTTGACGCAATCTTGGTGGGCGGGCAAGCGCCGCAGGATGAAGTCGTTCAGCGTTTGCGTGAGCTAGGCATCAAAATTGTGATCACCTATGGCATGACCGAAACCTGTGGCGGCTGCGTCTATGACGGGCAACCGTTGGATGGCGTCAAAGTGGATTTGGTGGGGA
The DNA here is from genome assembly GCA_947453465.1 of Microbacteriaceae bacterium. Classification (GTDB taxonomy): domain Bacteria; phylum Actinomycetota; class Actinomycetes; order Actinomycetales; family Microbacteriaceae; genus Rhodoluna. Next base: position 21,417 of record CANGGL010000021.1, read on the forward strand.
ACCGAATTCAAATTTCTGGCAAGGTTTTGGCCACCGAAATTGCTGATGAGGCGGGCATTACCGCTGTGGGTGAGAGTTTTATCACCAATGACCTTGGTGAGTTTGACGAGAGCGGCCGGCTCCAGGTGCTCGGCCGAATCGACCGCGTGATTGTCTCGGGCGGGCTCAAGATTTCGCTAGACCGAGTCGAAGAACTGGCCCGAGCTGTGCCCGGCGTTGCCGAGCTTGCGGCCACGTCTATCGCTGACGCGGTTTGGGGTCAACGGGTGGGCATTGTCTATCTCGGCAGCCCCGAGGTTGCCGATGCCATCGCGCTGGCTTTGGCCAATGACCTTGGCCCGGCGGGCAAGCCGGTGCGCGTTGTCCGCACCGATGGTGTGCCAAAATTGCCAAGCGGCAAACATGATCTTCAAGCAATCAAAAGACTATTCGAGGAGCTCTAATGGCAAACAAAAAGTCACCTTCAAAGGCATCGCCTAAGGCTCCGGCAAAGAAGAAGCAGTCACCGGCAAAGCTGTGGATTGCTGGCGCCAGACTTCGCACCCTGCCTCTAGCAATCGCGCCGGTTCTAATCGGCTGGGGCGCCGCAGCTTCAATTCAGTCTTTCAAAGCGCCGCTGGCCATCCTTGCACTGGTGGTTGCATTGGCTCTTCAAATTGGCGTTAACTATGCCAATGACTATTCAGATGGCATTCGTGGAACCGATGAGTTTCGCGTGGGGCCATTGCGCCTAACCGGTTCAAAGTCGGTTCGCCCAGAGCTGGTCAAGTATGTTGCCTTTGGCTTCTTTGGTCTTGCCGCAATTGCCGGTCTAGCCATCGTTGTGATCACCGGTTTCTGGTGGTTGCTTGCGGTTGGCGCAGCAGCAATCGTTGCGGCCTGGTTCTACACCGGTGGCAAGAGCCCATACGGTTACTCGGGTCTCGGTGAAATCGCCGTCTTCATCTTCTTCGGTTTGGTGGCAACGATGGGCACCGCGTTTGTGCAGATCGGCAGTTTCGACGCAAACTCACTCTTCGGTGGTGCCGCGGTTGGCCTATTCGCGTCAGCGGTTTTGATGATCAACAATATCCGTGACATTGCTCAGGACAAACTTGCTGGCAAGCGCACACTGGCTGTTAAGGTTGGCAAAAAGTGGGCGATGGGTTACTTCTTCGCGATGCTTTGGGCACCATTCATCATTTTGCTGCCGTTCCCATACCTATACCCGGCAACATTCTTTGCCTGGCTGGCTTTGTTGTTTGTGCTGCCGGCCACTTTGATTGCGGCAACCGCCAAGACCCCTCGCGAGCTAATCCTGGTTCTAAAGCTGACCAGCTTCGCCGCGCTGACCTTTGGTGTATTTTTCGGCAACGGCCTTGCCGTGGTCAACTTCTCGCTGTAAAAATTGACTAAACCCACCTATTGATTGGGTGGCTCAGAGAACCTCGAAGGCTAGACGCCCTCGGGGTTTTCTTTTTTGAACTCGGCTTTTTCATCCAAGATTGCGTTCTCGAGGTCACTCTCGGCGTCATCGCTGCCCTGGGTGTCATTTTTGTTGATGCGCTTATAGACGGCTGCCGAAACGCGCTCGCGCTGCTTGCCAAAGAAGACCAGCGAAATTGCTAGGGATAGCGCCGCTGCGATTAGCGCACTGAAGAATTTGTCGAAACCGATTGCGATCATGATGACCAGCACGCCAATAAACATGCCAAGTCGGATAAGGATGTAGTTCAACCATGCGTTCTTCATGGAATAAGTCTAAGTTTCTGGCTGGTTAGAGTTAACCCATGAGGTTGTTGATATTTGTCGCCGTGATTATCGGCATTGCCGTTGTCTTCGGCCTCGTTTATGGCATCAGCGCACTCGTCGACCGCAAGCGCGGCGGCTCATCGCGCGGTTCGGCCACTCAGGGCCGTGGCCCGAGAACCAAGACCGTGGCCCCAGATGATGACCCAGAGTTTCTTCGAAATGTTGCTCGCAAATTAGCCGAGCAAGAATTCAATAAGAACGTCGAGCCGGGCAGCAACCCAGACCTAAAGCCAGGCGAGCCAGGCTCAAACCCAGGCGAACCAGGCTCAAACCAAGGTGAAAA
>CANGGL010000022.1 GCA_947453465.1 Microbacteriaceae bacterium
AACACCGCTATTCCAACCAAGCGTTCAGAGACCTTCACCACTGCTGATGACAACCAGCCTTCGGTTTCGATCCAGGTTTACCAGGGTGAGCGTGAGTTCGTTCGTGACAACAAGTCACTCGGAAACTTCGACCTAGCCGGCATCGCACCAGCACCACGAGGCGTTCCACAGATCGAGGTAACCTTCGACATCGACGCCAACGGTATCGTGCACGTGTCTGCCAAGGACAAGGGCACCGGCAAGGAAGCATCTGTCACAATCACCGGTGGCTCATCGCTTTCAAAGGAAGACATCGAGCGCATGGTTCGCGAAGGTGAAGAGCACGCTGCTGAAGACAAGAAGCGTCGCGAAGAAGCCGACACCCGCAACTCAGCCGAGCAGATTGTCTACTCGACCGAGAAGCTAATCAAGGAGAACGACGAGAAGCTGCCTGAGGACGTAAAGACCTCAGTTCAGGCCGACGTTGACGCCTTGAAGACCGCGCTCGCCGGAGAAGACATCGATGCAGTGAAGACCGCATTCGACAAGCTAGTTGAATCACAGCAGAAGTTGGGCGAGGCAATCTATGCAGCTACCCCAGCCGAAGGTGAAGAGGCAGCGGCTGAGGCTTCGGCCGAGGATGTTGTTGACGCTGAGGTTGTTGACGAGGACGAGAACGACAAGGATGCCAAGTAATGGTTGGCAACGTTCAAAACCCTGACGGAAACGAAGAGGCCGCTACCTCTGAAACAACCGATTCGATTCACGATGCTTCGCAATCTCTCGAATCGGATATTTCAGAGGCGGCAGACTCGGTGGACGAAGAGTTGAAGAATCTTGTCGAAGACCTTGGGCCACAGAGTAAGGAAGCCGAACTATTGGCCGACTTGCAGCGCTTGCAGGCAGAGTTTGTGAACTACAAGGCACGCGTTGAGCGTGACCGAGATGTGGCTCGCAATTCTGCCATCGCTGAGGTCCTTCGTGCGGTTCTGCCGGCTTTGGATGACTTGTCTCGCGCCGAGGCACACGGAGACCTAGAGGGTTCACCGTTTGCCGCTGTGGTTGGCAAGCTTCGCACCGCCGGCGATAAGTTTGGTCTGAAGACATTTGGTGCAAAGGGTGACAAGTTCGACCCTGAGATCCACAACGCTCTCGTCCAGACTCCGTCGGCTGAGGTCACCGAAAACGTCATCGCTGATGTTGTCGAGCCAGGCTTCATGCTTGGCGACCGCCTGCTTCGACCAGCAATGGTTGCAGTCCATATCCCTGCGTAGGCTCTAGCCCCGCGATTTATGCCCGCCGAACTGACCGAAGGTCAGGGAGGCAAAATGATAACTATCACCAACAAAGAGGTTCGCTAAAGATGGCAAGTCAAGACTGGTTCGACAAGGATTTCTACAAGATCCTTGGCGTGGCTAAAGACGTGTCTGAGGCCGAACTCAAGAAGACCTATCGCAAGCTCTCGCGTCAGTTTCACCCGGACACAAACCCGGGCGATGCCAAGGCCGAGGCCCGATTCAAGGAAATCTCTGAGGCCTATTCGGTGCTGTCTGACAAAGATCAGCGCGCTGAGTATGACCAGATGCGCGCCATGGGCCCAGGTGCCCGTGCCGGATTCGGTGGCCAAGGCGGTGGATTCCCAGGCGGCGCAAACTTCGGTGGCGCAGGCTTTGAGGATGTCTTCGCGAACCTCTTTGGTGGCGGTGGTGGTGGCTTTGGAGGCCCTCGCGGTCCGCAGCGCGGCCAAGACCTAACCACTACTCAAACCCTGGACTTCATCGACGGTGTGAAGGGCACAACCATCAAGTTGTCGCTTCGCTCCGGCGCCGAACCAACCACAATCAAGATTCCCGCCGGAGTTTTAGACGGCCAAAAGATCAAGATTGCTGGCAAGGGAAACCCATCACCAAACGGCGGCCCGGCCGGTGACCTAATCATCACCGTGACAGTTAAGCCACACCCGGTCTTCACGCGCGATGGCAACAACATCCGTGTGGTTGTGCCAATCACCTTTGCCGAAGCGGTTTTGGGTGCCACCATTTCGGTGCCGACCCTTGGCGGCGACCCGGTAAAGCTGAAGGTTGCCCCGGGAACCCCAAACGGCCGAGTGCTTCGAGTGAAGGGTCGCGGCGTAGTAACCGCAAAGGCCGAGGGAGACCTCCTGGCCACCGTTGAGATTGCCGTGCCAAGCCACGTAAGTGACAAGGCCAAGAAAGCACTCGAGGAATTCGATGGTTTCCTACCGGATGAAGATCCACGCGCCGACCTCCTAATCAAGGCCGGCCTTCTCTAACAGCCCAGAATCGGGAGGTATGACATGGAAGAGTTCGATCAGAACACTCCGCTGTTTGTGATTTCGGTTGCCGCCGAACTCGCCGTCATGCACCCGCAGACCCTGCGTCAATATGACCGCATGGGCCTAGTGACCCCTAGCCGCACCAGCGGTTCGAGTCGTCGCTACACGATGCGCAATGTCGCCCAGCTTCGCGAAATCGCCCGTTTATCGGCCGAGGGCGTGAGCCTTGAAGGCATTCGCCGCATCCTTGAACTTGAAAACCAAACTGCCGAACTCACACAAAGAGTGCGTGATTTGGAACAGGCTTTGGCCAACGAACTGATGAACCGCCCGGGTAACCGAGTGTTTGCAGCCGGTGACCAAGGGGTCGAGAGCTTGTCTCGCGGCCAAAGACCGTCGAAGCACACTCAGGTAGTGCTTTGGCGAGCAAGATAGAAATGGGGACCCATTGAACCAAAACATGCAGCAAGAAGACCAGAAGAGTGCCCTCGAAAAGTACGGCATCGATCTAACCGAGATCGCTAAATCTGGAAAGCTCGACCCAGTTATCGGCCGTGATGCCGAGATTCGCCGAGTTTCACAGGTGCTTAGCCGCCGAACCAAAAACAACCCGGTGCTCATTGGTGAGCCTGGAGTTGGTAAGACCGCGGTGGTTGAGGGCCTAGCTCAGCGCATCGTCGCTGGCGATGTGCCAGACAGCCTGAAGGGCAAGCGGCTCATCTCGCTAGATTTGGCTGCGCTCGTGGCCGGTGCAAAGTATCGCGGTGAATTCGAGGAGCGCCTCAAAGCCGTGCTTGCCGAAATCAATGCCGCCGAGGGTGGCGTGATCACCTTCATCGATGAACTTCACACCCTGGTTGGTGCCGGTGCCGGCGACGGCCAGGATGCCGCCAACATGCTCAAGCCAATGCTTGCCCGAGGCGAGCTTCGACTAATCGGTGCCACCACCCTGGATGAATACCGCGAGCGTATCGAAAAGGACCCGGCCCTAGAGCGTCGGTTCCAGCAGGTCTATGTGGGCGAGCCATCAGTGGTGGACACGATTGCGATTTTGCGTGGTTTGAAGGAGCGCTATGAGGCGCACCACAAGGTGGCCATTGCCGACAGCGCATTGGTCGCCGCGGCTACCCTCTCAAACCGCTACATCACCGGCCGACAGTTGCCAGACAAGGCAATCGACTTGATTGATGAGGCTGCCTCGCGCTTGCGCATGGAGATTGACTCGGCGCCGATCGAGATCGATGAACTGCGCCGCCAGGTTGACCGACTCAAACTTGAAGAGCTCGCTCTCAAGAAGGAGAAGGACGAGGCCTCGAAGGAGCGCCTCGAAAAATTGCGCGAAGACCTTGCCGCCAAGAGTGAAAAACTCGAGGAGCTAAACGAGCGCTGGGCTAAGGAGCGTGCCGAACTAAACAAGGTCGGTGAACTCAAAACCAAGCTTGACGGTTTGCGCATCGAGGCTGACCGCGCTCAGCGTGAGGCAAACCTTGAGCGCGCTTCACGCCTGCTCTATGGCGAGATTCCGGCGCTGGAGAAGCAGCTGGCCGACCTCGAGGCTGCTGAAAACATTTCGAGTGCCGATGGCACTAAGCCAGAACGCATGGTCAACGACCAGGTCGGCGAAGACGACATCGCTGCCGTGGTTTCGGCCTGGACCGGAGTGCCGACCGGCAAGTTGTTGGCGGGCGAAAGCCAGAAGTTGCTCAACCTTGAAAGTGAACTTGGCCGCAGATTGATTGGCCAGAAGGCCGCGGTTAAGTCGGTGTCCGATGCGGTTCGCCGCACCAAGGCCGGAATCAGCGACCCAGATCGACCAACCGGTTCATTCCTGTTCCTCGGCCCAACCGGCGTTGGCAAGACTGAGCTGGCCAAGAGCCTTGCCGAGTTCTTGTTTGATGACGAGAAGGCCATGGTCCGAATCGACATGTCGGAGTATGGCGAGAAGCACTCGGTTAGCCGCTTGCTCGGTGCCCCTCCGGGCTACATCGGCTATGAAGAGGGCGGTCAGTTGACCGAAGCGGTTCGCCGCCGCCCATACTCGGTGGTTCTGCTTGACGAGGTTGAGAAGGCTCACCCGGAGGTCTTCGATGTGTTGCTTCAGGTCTTGGATGATGGCCGTTTGACTGATGGCCAGGGTCGCGTTGTTGACTTTAAGAACGTGATCTTGATTTTGACCTCGAACCTAGGTTCGCAGTTCTTGATTGACCCAGAGTTGGACGAAGCTCAGAAGCGCGAAGGCGTGATGACCATGGTTCGCGGGCACTTCAAGCCAGAGTTCTTGAACCGCCTCGACGACATCGTGATCTTCTCAGCACTTGACCGCAGTGAGCTTGGCCAGATTGTTGAACTCAACATAGACCGCCTCTCAAAGCGTCTCGAGCAGCGCCGACTTCAGTTGGCAGTGACCCCCGCCGCCCGTGCCTGGCTTGCCGACAAGGGCTTCGACCCGATTTACGGAGCCCGTCCACTGCGCCGCCTCATGCAGCAGCAGATCGACGACAAGTTGGCCAATCTCTTGTTGGCTGGCACCATCCACGATGGCTCGCTGGTTCGCGTTGATGTGGCCGAGGATGGCGTTGCATTGATAGTTGAGCCGGGCGACCTGAACTAGCCATTTTCGACTAAAAAGTTCGCTCAAAGGAATGCCCCTGACAGATTGATTTCTGGCAGGGGCATTTCGCTAAACTTGCGCCTATGACTGAAAACAACCGCTCATACGGCCAGGGTGCAAAAGGCGAAGCCGCCGCACCAACTGCAAAGAAAGTTAGCCTGCTAACTCGCCTGCGATACAACTTCGACAACTCAATCGCAAAGAGCGGCACCTTCGTTGCCTACATGCTCGGCGCCTTGGTGATCATGTCGATTCTTGTGGTTTTCATAAAGTATGCGCTTTACGCTGTGCCTGCTCTCTACGCAGGCGACAAGCTGCCGACTCCTACCTTCGAGACTTTCTGGGGTTCATTCGCGGCGCTGCTAGGTAAGGGTGGCGAAGCCACCTGGGCCGACCGCATCCTTGGCATTATCAGCTGGGCAATCACAATCACTCTTGCTGCCAGCATCACCGGTTTTATTGTTGGCGCAATCAACCGCACCTTCGAGCGCCTTCGCAAGGGCAAGAGCCCAATCGTTGATTCTGGCCACACCCTCATCCTGGGCTGGTCAAACCGCGTATTCCCAATCTTGAAGGAGTTGGCGATTGCCAACGAGAACGTGCGCAAGCCACGCGTGGTCATCTTCAGCGACAAGGCCCGTGACTTCATGGAAGACGAGATTGAGTCTCGCGCCGAAGGCTTAGGCAAGCTCAAGGTTGTTACCCGCACCGGCGACCCAACCAACCCGGCAGACCTGAAGCGCACCAACATCGCTGGCGCCAAGTCAATCATCATCCTTGATGAGAACGAGGCCGGAGACGCCACTATTGTTTCGACCGTGCTTGCGGTGAAGTCGGTCAACGCCAACGCCAGCACCCGCATCATCGCAGAGGTTGACGATGTGAACACCGCCGAAGCACTTGAGACTGCCACCCATGGCCGAGTCATTTCGGTGCGCTCACACGATGTGATTGCGCGCGTCACCGCACAGGCTTCACGCCAGCCGGGCCTCGCCGCGGTTACCCTAGATCTTCTTGACTTCGATGGCGATGAGATCTACTTCAGCAATGTTCCTGCCCTTGCCGGCAAGACCTATGCCGACGCTATTTTGGCCTTCAACACCGCATCGGTCATCGGAATCGTGGACGACAAGGGTGTGGCACACCTGAACCCTAAGCAGTCGACCAAGCTCACCGATTCAACCCGGATCATCGCGATTGCCGAAGACGACGACAAGTTGGTTTACACCGGTGTTCGCGAAGACATCGCAACTAAGAAAATCACTGCAACCAAACCACCGACCGCCAAACCTGAGCACCTCCTAGTCATCGGTTGGTCTTCGATGGGCCGCTCTGTGGTTTCAGAGCTTGCGGCTTTCTTGCCTAAGGGTTCATCGGTGCACATCGTTGCCCAGAGCAAGTTTGTAGCCGCCGCCGAAATGACCGACCTCACCTTTGGCGACATCAAGGTCACCCACGCCTCAGTCTCTGGTGACATCGATGAACTGATCGCTGCAGCTTCTGCCAAGAAATACAACGAGGTAATCATCCTTGGTTACCGCAACGCAATCAGTGAATCTGAAGCAGACGCTCAGACCATGTTGACCATGCTGCAGATGAACCAGTTGTTTGCCGCCGACGGCAATGGAGTTGAGCCGACCCGGTTGGTTGCCGAGATTCTCGACAGCCGAAAGGCAGAGCTGGCCCGCGTGGCTGCTGCCGATGACCTTGTGGTCAGCGACAACTTGGCTGCCCTGCTAATCGCTCAGGTTTCAGAGAACCCGGCGCTTGCGCCTATTTTCGAAGACCTGTTTGACGCAGAAGGTGCGTCAATTAACGTTTGCCCTGTCGAGCAATACCTGCCGATTGGCGCCGAGGTTGAATTTGCCGAGTTGGTTGCGGTTGCCCGCGCCCACGGTGAATCAGCCATCGGTTATCGCGTGATGGCAAACGCACCTGGCGATGCCGCATCGGGCGTGCAGCTAAACCCGCCAAAGACCACCCGCTTCAAGTTGGCACCCGGCGATGCTCTGGTTGTTATTTCTGATCTAAAGTAGCCAAATGATTGAACCAACTGTGGCCGGGGCAAAAGCCGCCCTGGCCGCTTTTGTTAACCCTGAAAAGGCCGCGCACTTCCCTAAGTTCTTTAAGGCTGGCCCTGGCCAGTATGGCGAGGGTGACGTTTTCTTGGGTGTTACAGTGCCCAATGTGCGCGCGGTGGCCAAGGATTTTGCCGGGCTAACCGAAGCCGAGATTTATGAGTTGATGCTGTCGCCGATTCACGAGCATAGATTGCTCGGTTTGATTATCTTGGTGGCCAAGTGGAAGCGGACCACTTCGAAGAAAAATGGATCGACCGAGGCGCAACAGGAACTTTTCGACCTGTATCTGCGTCTGGTTTATGAGGGGCGAGTCAATAACTGGGATCTAGTCGACCAGTCGGCACCATATTTTGGAATGTTCTTGGTTGGCAAACCAGACACGATGGCGCTTCTTGAATCGCTTGCACGCAGTGAGAAACTTTGGGAGCGACGAGTGGCAATCATGTTCACCTTTGCCTCGACTCGCGCCGCGGTTTTGAAGATTGGCCCTGCTGACTTTGCTCCGACGCTTCACATCGCCGAGATGTTGGTGCAAGACAGGCACGACCTGATTCACAAAGCTGTTGGCTGGATGCTTCGTGAGGTGGGAAACCGTGATGTCGAGATGCTGCGAACATTCTTGAGCCGCTTCGCGGCGGTGATGCCCCGCACGATGCTGCGCTATGCGATTGAGAAACTCGACGCGGAAGAGCGCAAGCTTTGGCTGGGCAAAGCAGCCAAAGCATAAGTTCGTTGAGGCGAATCTGGCAATCGTGTTAGCCTTTTAATTCTGGGGTTAAACCCATATTCGGCGGGGGTATTAGAAAGACTTTTGTCTTGAAGAAATTACTCGGCAGCATCGCAGCAGTCACCTTTGTTATTGCAAACATCGTTGCAACAAGCCTCCCAGCATCGGCCGCCGATACCGTCGGTGTCTATCTCGACACTTTTCCGGGAACGCAATCATACTCAGCGCCCGGATCCATCACTGCACTAGGCAATAAGTTGATTTTCCTTCAGCGGTCAGACAAGCTCTATGCCTACGACAAAACCACGCAAATCACTGAAAGCCTGATGCCAAGTGGATCAGTGATCCAAGGAGCTCCGTTTGCTGTGGCTGGCGGCAAGGTAATCTTCAACGCTTGGATTTCGGGTAACCCTGGCCAAGAACTTTATGCAACCGATGGAACACTCGCAGGAACGGGGCTGCTCAAGGACATTATTCCGGGCACAGGCGAGTCGCAGCCGGGAAACTTTATGCAATTTGGCGACAGAGTAGTTTTCTCAACTCGTGATGTGACTAACTCGTTTTATGAACTGTGGATCACCGACGGTACAGCGATGGGTACAGCCAAAATCCGGAACCTGAACTACATCATCAACTACGGCAGTGCGGTACTGAATGGCAAGCTCTACTTTCAGGCAGCCTCAAGCGGATATGGCCTGACTGTCTGGTCAACTGACGGTGTCACGGCGTCGGAGGTCGCTGCTATCACTCCGCAAGAGGCTAACCTCACAACTTTCGGCGACTGGGTCTACTTCAACGGTGACTCAACGAACGCGGCACTCTCCAATCGAAGCGGCGCTATCAGCGGCGTTGAGTTGCTCAGAACCAACGGAACAATCACCGAAATCGCTGCCGATGTCAACCCAACCACGAACAACAATTCATGGTCTAAGCCAACAAACCTAGTTGTCTTCAACGGGGCGCTATATTTCTCAGGACAAGACGGAACTCACGGCGCTGAACTAATGAAGTTTGATGGCAACACGGTCTCGTTAGTCAAGGATGAATATGTGGGCGCGGGTGCTTCGAGCCCCTGGAACCTCAGTGTTTTCAACGGCAAGATTTATTATTCTGCGGTTGACGCAATTAACAGTCGCGAACTCTACTCTTCGGATGGAACACTCGCCGGAACCGGCCTGTTGGCGGAGATTTATCCTGGTTCGGTAGTTTGTGCGCCGATGGCTTTCATGTGTTTCGGCGGACCAAACTCCAGCGACCCTCGCTTATTCACAGAGTTCGACGGCAAGTTAGTTTTTTCTGCCGTAAATGGTGTTGTTGGTGGCGAGATCTTCGCCATAACACCAGCAGTTTTGATCTCTTCGGTACCAGCGCCAACAACACCGGTGCCCACCACCCCCGCGCCGACAGTCACGCCAGAGCCGATCAGCCCGCAGTTCAACGCAATCGAATCGCGCAGTTTTGACGCGAACCTAGGCGGAAATGTTACCGTAACCGGAATCCGACTCGGCAATATTTCTAAGATCTCCGTCGATGGCAAGGTCGCGAAAATCACGTCAATCTCCGAATCAAAGATTGAATTCGTTGCTCCGTCCGGAAAACCTGGAACACCTGAACTGAACATCGAATTCACAAACGGTTCCATGAGTTGGTCCAATGCGCTGACCTACCTTGACATGAAGGTTGAGAAGGCAAAGCTGGACAACCGAATTCCAAAGCCAGTCAAGGCGACTAAGCCGATCAAGTCGGTGAAGAAACCGAAGCCAAAGAAGTAGTTAGTCGATGTCGACGACCACGGGAACGTGGTCGCTCGGCGCTTCGCCCTTACGCTCTTCGCGGTCGATTACGGCTCGGGTAACGCGCTCGGCAAATGGGTCGTTGCCAAGGATGAAGTCGATGCGCATACCCTCGTTGCGAGGGAACCGAAGCTGCTGGTAATCCCAGTATGTGTAACCCTCTGGAATGCGGGGGCGAACAACATCTGCCAAGCCGATCTGCTCGAATGCATCGAACGCCTGGCGCTCGGGCTCAGACACGTGGGTCGCCCCGATGAAATCATTGATATCCCAAACATCGGTGTCTAGCGGGGCGATGTTGAAGTCACCCATCAGGGCAAGCGGCATATCACCCGAGTGCTCTTGAAACTCGGCGGTTGTTGCTGCCAAGCGGTCTAGCCACTCGAGTTTGTAGGTGTAGTGCGGGTCATCCAAGGTGCGCCCGTTTGGCACATAGAGTGACCAGAGGCGCACGCCGTCGAAAGTGGCGCCAAGCGCACGAGCCTCTTCAACCTGAGGCTTGCCCTCTTTGCCAAAGCTTGGCATTCCGCTGAAACCGATTTCGATATCCTCAGCCGGAATCTTGGTGGCAAACGCGACGCCGTTCCACTGGTCTAGGCCGTGCATAATCACCTGGTAGCCAGCATCCTCAAACGCCTTAACCGGAAACTGCTCTGGCTTGCACTTGATTTCTTGCATCGCGAGCACATCGGTTTTCGACCGCTCTAGCCAGTCGACAACGCGGCCGACGCGGGTGCGAATTGAGTTGACGTTATGTGTGGCGATGCGCATTAGACGACCGTCATCACTTCAGCCTGGTCCATCCAGAATGGTTCGATGATGTGGCCGTCGAGGTCTTCAAAACCCCAGCCGAACATGAAGCCGTGAACCTCTGGTTCCTTATAGTTGCGGGCACCAAGTTCAAAGGCCTTCTCGCAAACTGCGCGCACCTCAGCTTCGCTTTCATAAGTGATGGCAACGATGCACGAGACGGTCTTGTTGGTCGGCGCAATTGGCTTGTCGACAAAGCTCGCGAAAGTTGCGGTTTCAAGCAACATGATGCAGTTGTAGTTTCCAACAATCATGCAGGTTGAGGTTTCACTGGTGAACTGCGGATTGAACTTGAAACCGAGAGCCGTGTAAAAATCGACCGAGCGCTTCAGGTTGTGAACCGGCAGGTTGGTGAACATCATCTTTTCCATGAGAACAGCCTAATCAAGCGGCGTGAAAGCCCTAACGAGTCTTAGGCACAGCCCAGATAAACTTGAGCCATGACTTTTGACCCAACCACTCACCCACGCCTTGTTGAACTAATCAAGAAGTTGGCCGTTGTTCACGGCCGTGTGACGCTTTCGAGTGGCATCGAGGCCGACTACTACGTTGACCTGCGCCGTGCGACCCTGCACCACGAGGCGGCCCCGCTGATTGGCCAGGCCATGCTTGACCTGCTCGACATCAACGGCATAACCGATTATGAGGCAGTTGGCGGCTTGACCATGGGCGCCGACCCAGTGGCCACCGCAATCTTGCACCAGGCAGCAGCCCGAGGTCGCGCCATCGATGCATTTGTTGTTCGCAAGGCCGCAAAGGCTCACGGCATGGGTCGTCAGGTTGAAGGCCCAGATGTTAAGGGCCGCCGTGTCATCGTCATCGAAGACACCTCAACCACCGGTGGTTCGCCACTAACCGCGGCCAAGGCACTTGAAGAAGCCGGCGCAATCATCGTGGCAGTGGCAACCGTGGTTGACCGCGACACCGGCGCCCAGAAGGTCATCGAAGATGCCGGTTACCGTTACTTCTCAGCTGTTTCGCTAGACGACCTAGGCCTGCGCTAAAAATTGCCCAACGCCGCCGGCGTCACTAAGCCGCGTCTGACACCAATTGTCATCACGCTGCTGTCGTCGATGCTGAGCGTGGTCTCTGGCTCGATGGTCTTCATGGCTTTCCCATGGCTGGCCATCAAACTCACCGGCTCGGCCACCAGTGCCGGCGCCATGATCGCAATCACCTCAATTCCGGGCCTCCTGCTGGCTCCGGTCGTCGGTTCAATCATCGACAAGTATGGCCGCCGCCGCGTCGGCATCTACATCGAATTCCTCACCGCAGCGGTGACCCTGCTCATTCCGATTGCTGCCGGTATGTGGGAAATGACTCTTCCGCTTTTGATCGCGATTGGTCTTATTCGCTCGACCGTTGGTTCGGGCGCGGGTTCGGCTCGCAAATCTTTCATGCCCGATGTGGCCCGGGTGGCCGGGTTGTCGCTTGAGCGCGTGAACTCCATCCAAGAGGCAATTTTTGCCAGCGGTTTCGCGATTGGGCCGGCGCTTGCCTCACTCTGCATCGGCGCCTTCGGCGTTTACAACACCTTCTTCGTTGTCTCCATCTTCGGCCTGGTCTCAGGTGCACTGATGTTCTTGGTTCGCGTCAAAGAGGTCATTGAGCCGCACGAAGATGAAAAGAACCTCTTCAAATTTGCGATGGAGGGCTTCAAGGTTTTGGGCAAGACCCCATCGGTAGCCATCATGCTTGCCGGTGTCATGACCCTGGCGATGATTTACCTGCCGACCGAGATGATTGTGCTGCCCAAGTACTTCACCGGTAAGGGCGATGCCCCGGGCCTCGGTTTTTTGCTCTCGGCAATGGCCGCGGCAACCATCTTTGGCGCACTGGCTTTTGAGAAGCTGTCGAAGAAGTTCCAGTACAGCACCATCTTCCGCATCGCCATCCTGGGCGTGGCCATCTCAATGATTCCGATGTCGTTCTTGCCGCCCTACGCCGTGATGATTCTGTTTGGCCTGATTCTTGGCCTAACCTGGGGGCCAATCACCCCGTTGCTCAACACCGTGATTCAGCGCAAAATCGCGCCGAGCAAGCGCGGCCGCGTCTTCAGCCTCGAGATGGTGATTTGGTCGGGTGGCCCAATGCTGTCAATGGTTCTCGCGGGCATTGCCGTGGATGCCTTCGGGGTTATGCCGGTTTACATCGTCCTGGCAATCTCAACCACAATCGCCGGGCTCTTCATCACGTTCAATAAGCGCATGAAAGAAATCAATACCGCTGATTTCGAGGACTAATCGCGGCTTGGTCGCCGACTTCGCCGATTAGGCATTTGGTAGCCTAAAGGTATGGCAGATCGCAGCGGCATTACCTCTTGGCTCACCGACATGGATGGCGTGCTCGTGCACGAAGGCCACCCGATTCCGGGTGCAGCCGAACTCATTGCAAAATGGACCGCCGCTGGCACCCCATTCTTGGTCCTGACCAACAACTCGATCTATACCCCGCGTGACCTTTCGGCTCGTCTGAAAATCGCCGGCCTAGACATCCCTGAAGACCGCATCTGGACCTCGGCGCTGGCCACCGCCGCATTCTTGAACAGCCAGAAGCCGGGCGGCTCGGCATTTGTCATCGGTGAGGCTGGCATGACCCAGGCGCTGCACGAGGTTGGCTATGTTCAGACTGACCAGAACCCCGACTATGTGGTGCTCGGCGAGACCCGCAACCTAAGTTTCGAAAACCTAACCAAGGCCGTGCGCCTCATCGGTGCCGGTGCAAGATTCATCGTCACGAACCCGGATGCCACTGGCCCATCGGCGGAGGGTCCTATCCCTGCAGCCGGCTCGGTTGCGGCCCTAATCACCAAGGCCACTGGGATGAAGCCTTACATCGTCGGCAAGCCAAACCCGATGATGTTCCGCAGCGCAATGCGCAAGATTGGCGCGCACTCAGAGTCAACCGGCATGATTGGTGACCGCATGGACACCGATGTTGTTGCTGGCATCGAGGCTGGCCTGCACACCGTGCTCGTGTTGACCGGCATCGCCGACGACGCCGAAATCGCGAAGTACCCGTTTCGCCCAACCGAGATTCTGAACTCAGTCGCCGACCTAATTTAATGTTTCTAATTCTTGGCGCGGCGATAGCGCTGATCTGGGCAAACTCACCGTTTGCCGCGGCTTACGACAGCCTCTTGACTCTTGACGCGGTCAAAGAAGTTGCCATCTTCACCTTTTTTGTGAGCCTAGGCATTGAGCTGCGTCACGAGATGACCAAGGGCGCGCTCTCCAAGCCACGTCAGGCCATCGTGCCAATCATCGCAGCGATGGGCGGCATGCTCGTGCCCGTCATCATCTTCTCGGCAATCAACTTTGGGCAGCCAAGTGAAGCCGGCTGGGGTGTGCCCATGAGTACCGATGTGGCGTTTGCGTTAGCCATCCTGGCCATTGCCGGCAAGTTTCTGCCCCCACAGGTTCGAATCTTTCTACTGACCGTTTCGGTGGTCGATGACACTCTCACCATCCTGATCATGTCGATTTTTTACTCGACCAATTTCCACCTACTGTCACTGGTCTCGCTGATCGGCATCATCACCGGTGCCCTAATTCCACAGCGATGGCCGGTGCTCAGCTGGCTAACCCCAACCGTCAAGTACGCATCGCTGCCGATCTTTGCGCTGTTCTCGGCCGGGGTTAGGTTTGAGGACCTTGGCGCAAACTTTGGCACCTCGGCGCTCACCCTGGGCATCATTCTCGCCATGGTGATCGGCAAACCGCTGGGTGTGCTCGGCACCACCTGGGTGGTCACCAAGACCGGCTTGGGCAAATTCGCAGCCGGCATCAAGTGGCCAGACTTATTGGCAATCGGCTCACTTTTCGGGATGTGTTTCACCGTGGCACTCATCATGAGCGAGTTGTCTTTTGGCCTAGAGAGCGCAGAGCGTTCGGTGGCCAACCTGAGCGTGTTCATCGGCAGCCTGGCATCGGCGTTGCTTGCGGTGGTTGCGTTGCAAATTCGAAAGAGGTCTTATGTCAATCGATAACCCATCTCCGGAGCAAACCACCTGGGGTGTTGGCCCTTGGCAAGGCGAATGGCCGGCCGACGCCGGAACCCCGGAGGAGCCAAACCCTGACTCGCTGCTTGACCCAGAGCTACTGCTCAACGGCGACACCCGCAACGTGCTCGACCAGTTTCGTTACTGGAAGATGGAGGCAATCATCGCCTCTCTCGACCAGCGTCGACACAAATATCACGTGGCCATTGAGAACTGGCAGCACGATTTAAATATTGGGTCAATCGTTCGCACGGCCAATGCCTTCCTAGCATCCGAGGTCCACATCATCGGCAACCGTCGTTGGAACCGCCGCGGGGCAATGGTCACCGACCGTTACCAGCACGTGCGTCACCACCCAACGGTTGAGGAATTTGTGGAGTGGTGCAAGACCGGTGGAGAAAATAGTCAGGCGCTGCCGATCATCGCCATCGATAACGTGCCCGGCTGCAAACAAATCGAGACTTATGCGCTGCCCGAAAACTGCGTGCTGCTGTTTGGGCAAGAAGGCCCGGGCCTCAGCCCAGAGGCAATCGAAGCCGCTGAGGTGGTTCTTGAAATAACCCAGTTTGGCTCAACCCGCTCAATCAACGCTTCGGCTGCCGCCGCCATCACCATGCACCAATGGGTGATGCAGCACGTTTTTGCGCCGAAACTCTAAACCTCGCGAGTAACAACCCCGGTCAATTCCGAGAGCCGAGCGTTTTTGTCGCGGGTTACCAGGATGGCGCCCTGTACGACGGAATGTGCGGCAATTGCTAGGTCAAATTCGGTTCTACCCACGCCGGAGTTGAGGGCTTCTGCCTGAAGAATTGCGAATGCTTTTGCTTCGCGTTCACCGAATTCCAGAACGGTTGATAATTCCTCGAGGAATTCAAGATTTCTAGCTATTCGCGCACGCTGTCTAACTTGAGTGCTTCGATGCAGTCCAACCAAATATTCGGCGATCGCTATCGAAGGGATTGCAACATCTTCGTTTTCATTTATGCACTCACCTAACCGGAGTACCCCGCGTTCAACCGCAACGAGAATCGAGGTGTCTAGTACGACTTGTCCCATTCGTTCTTCATCTCCTTACGCTGGCGTTCATTTTCGGCCTGTAGGAGCTCCATGGTTTCAACCCATTCCGGGTCATTACCAAGTAGTTCGCCCGCGGCAGCTCGCTTTTCGTACCACTCGATCAAAGCTTTACCGTTCGGCACGGGCGGTTTGGTTGGCAGGATGCGCGCGATCTCACGCTTGCCTCGGAGCACGACGATTTCCTCGCCAGCTTCAACGGCGTCAAGAACTTCAGAAAAGTTGCGAGCAACCTCGGTTGCGGTCATTTCCTTCATGAAAATCAGATTATCTGATGTGGTGAAATTCACAATAGCCATGAGGTGAAGATACCCACCGATAAAGGCCGCGCAATGGCGGGCTAGACAATCTGTGGATAAACTTAGATGTACGCCAATCGCGTGCAATCCAAAGCTTTGAAACATGGGGTAAAAGTATGCCTGCATTAGTAATCATTGGTGCACAGTGGGGCGATGAGGGTAAGGGTAAGGCCACCGACCTTCTTGCTGAACACATCGACTATGTCGTGAAGTTCAACGGCGGTAACAACGCCGGTCACACCGTGGTTATCGGTGACGAAAAGTATGCCTTGCACCTATTGCCATCAGGCATCCTGACTCCTGGCGTGACCCCGGTCATCTCAAACGGCGTGGTCATCGACCTCGGTGTTTTGTTCTATGAAATCGAGGCGCTTGAAGCCCGTGGCATCGACACCTCGAAGCTGCGCATCTCGGCTAACGCACACGTAATTACCCCTTACAACGTCATCGTTGACAAGGTTTCTGAGCGCTTCCTCGGCAAGCGCGCCATCGGCACCACCGGCCGCGGTATTGGCCCAACTTATGCCGACAAGATCAACCGCGTGGGCATCCGTATTCAAGATCTGTTCGACGAGAGCATTCTGCGCCAGAAGGTTGAAGCTGCCCTAGTTGGCAAAAACAACCTGCTAACCAAGGTTTATAACCGTGCCGCCATCAAGGTTGATGAGACCGTTGCCGAACTGTTGAGCTATGCCGAGCGCGTGCGCCCAATGGTTGCCGACACTGCGCTTGAGCTTTATAACGCAATCAAGGACGACAAGACCGTTCTCTTTGAGGGCGGCCAGGCCACCATGCTCGACGTTGACCACGGCACCTACCCGTTCGTAACCTCATCAAACTCAACCGCTGGTGGCGCATCAACTGGTTCAGGCGTCGGCCCGGGCGAGTTCAAGACCGTCATCGGCATCGTCAAGGCCTACACAACTCGCGTTGGCGCCGGCCCGTTCCCGACCGAGCTATTCGATGAGAACGGCGAATTCCTTCGCGCAACCGGTCACGAATTCGGCACCACTACCGGCCGCCCACGTCGTTGTGGCTGGTATGACGCGCCGATCGCCCGTTACTCGGCGCGAATCAACGGCGTCACCGACTTTGTTTTGACCAAGCTTGACGTGCTAACCGGCCTCAAGGAGATTCCGGTTTGTGTCGCCTACGAGGTTGAGGGCAAGCGCTTCGATGAGATGCCGGTTTCACAGACCGACTTCCACCACGCCAAGCCGGTTTATGAAAACTTCCCTGGATGGTCAGAAGACATCTCGACCTGCCGAACCTTCGAAGAGTTGCCAAAGAACGCACAGGACTACATCGTTGCGCTCGAGGCAATCAGCGGTGCGCGCATCTCGGCCATCGGTGTTGGCCCAGCTCGAGACGCGATCATCGTGCGTCACGACATGTTGGCTTCAAAGTAAAAGTAACTTCTGTGTCGCGGCCATCCTTCGGGGTGGTCGTTACCATTTTGTGAGGCCCACGAAACAAAACGTTTACTCGTTGTTGACCCGGCCGAATCAGACGCGACCCATGGCTGGCCAACATCGTTGCCGAGCCAGATGGCGATTCTTGACCCGCTAGACCGTTTCGAACCGGATTATGTCTACGACGGCATCAAGCCGGTTGCCACCCTGGTGAGCGAAATCATATTAGACCTGAAGACCAGTTAAGCTACAGCGCATTTAGCAGTCGGTAGGCGGGCGTACCGTTTATTTGAGTCGCTGGCTAACCGCAACCGAACCGATGATCACCACGGCAGCGATTATCGAAAGCGGGCTAAGGGCTTCGTGCAGCACCAAAACGGCCAGTAAGAGCGTGAACACCGGCTGGGTGAGCTGAAGCTGCGAGCCCTTCACGATGCCAATTGATGCCAGGGCGCTGTTCCAAAAATAGTGCCCGATAAAAATGCTGAAAAGGCCAAGCCACAGCAGGCCGAACCAGGCCGTCGCCGAGGGCATCTGAGTGATTGGGTGGTTGATCAGGTCAACAATTGTGATTGGCACCAAGATCGGTAGTGAGATAACAATTGCCCACATGATCACCGGAAACGCTGGGTAACCCCGCTGAACAAGTGTTCCACCGGCGATGTGAGCATTTGAAGCCAACACCATGCCAATCGCAACCAGGACGTAGCCCCAGATGCTGCCGCCGCCAGAGAAAGAGCCGCTCGATGAGCGCGTTATGGCGAAGGCGATTGCTGCCACGGTGCCAATGGATGCAGCAATCCAAAAGGCTGCGCGAGGGCGCTTGTGCCCATATAAAGTGGCCGTGCCCGCAGTGATCAGTGGGCCGAGAGAAATGATGATGCCTGCGTCGCCGACCGGAACAGTTTGAAGTGCCAAAGTGGTCAAAATTGGGTAGGCAATAATGTTGCCTGCGGCAAGAATGGCAACCCACTTCCATGCCGCTCTAGGCGGTAGCAAGGTCTTGCCGGCCAGCTTGAGGCCAATGATGGCGCCGATTCCCGCTGGGATAATTCGGCCAACGCCAGCGATGGTCGGGTCAAAACCCTCTTTTGCAAGGGCGATTGCGATGAAAGTTCCGCCGAAGCCAAACATGGCGATGAATCCATAGATGTAGCCACGGGTTTGGGTCATGTAGCAAGCCTATCTTGACTTTGTTAGGACAAAGAGAACCCCACCCGACATAAGCCGGATGGGGTTCTCTGCAACAACGAAGAGTTACATCTTATGAAACGAAATTACTTGCGAACCACAGCGATCTCGTGGGTTAGGGCCTCAAGCTCTGCACCACCGGCCATTGCCTTGGTTAGCTCTTCGAGCTGAACGTTGTCACGCTCATAGCGGCCAATCATGCGGCCACGGTTTAGCAAGTAGAAACGGTCTCCCACTAGGTAGGCGTGGTGCGGGTTGTGGGTAATGAAAACCACAGCCACACCGCGCTCCTTCGCGGCCAGAACATACTTCAACACAATTCCAGACTGGCGAACACCCAGTGCTGAGGTTGGCTCATCCAGGATGAGAACCTTGGCGCCAAAGTGGACTGCACGAGCGATGGCCACAGCCTGACGCTCACCACCCGAGAGGGTTCCGATTGGCTGGTTGGTGTCGCGAAGGTCAATACCCATTGCAAGAAGCTCTTGCTTGGCGATGTCCTTCATCTTGTTGACGTCAAGCCACTTGAACGGTCCGAATCCCGTGCGGATTTCGTTGCCGAGGAAGAAGTTGCGCCAAACCGACATCAACGGAATAGTAGCTAGATCCTGGAACACGGTTGCGATTCCGTTGGCGAGGGCATCGCGTGGCGAGTCGAAAACTGCATCCTTGCCTTCAACCTGGAATAGACCGGTCGACTGCTTGTGCACACCACTGAGGATCTTGATCAGGGTTGACTTACCGGCACCGTTGTCACCGAGGACACAGGTGACCGAAGCCGGGGCAACCTCTAGTGAAACACCGCGAAGAGCGAGAACGCTTCCGAAGGTTTTTTCAACGTCTTTTAGTTCTAGTGCGTTTGTCATTTCTTTCCACCCTTAGCCTTGCGACCGATGTATGTGTTGATCATTACTGCGGTGAACAGGATGATGCCGAGGAAGGTCGCGGTCCAGTCCGAATCCCAGCGAGAGAATGGGATGCCGATGTAAGCCATGCCCATGATCAATGCACCGATTGATGCGCCGATTGCAGAACCGGCTCCACCGGTAAGTAAGGTGCCACCAACTGCGGCGGCGATGATGTAGTAGAACTCCTGGCCAACACCTTGACCGGCCTGCATGCCCTTGAGTCTAAGCACGAACATGATGCCGACTAGAGCTGCAGATAGTGAGGTGATTACGAAAAGCCAGATCTTGGTCTTTTCAACCGGCACACCGGCATTGCGAGCCGCGTTGGCGTCGCCACCAACTGCGAAGATCCAGTTGCCGAAGCGAGTGCGAGTCAGCACGAAGGTTGCAATCAAGGTGATTACTAGCCACCAGACCAGAGAAATCTGGAAGCCTTCGGCGCCAAACTTTGAGGCGAAAAGCGCCTGTGCGCTGTCGAAGCCGACAGCCTTCTCGGTTCCGGTAACACGAACTGAGCCGGTCACGAACTTGGTAAATGCCATGTTGGCACCCTTGAGCACGAAGAAGGTAGCAAGGGTAACGATGAACGAAGGCAGCTTGGTCTTAATGACCACGTAGCCGTTAATGAAACCAATACCCGCAGCAAATACCAGCGCGATCGCAATTGATGACCAGATGTCGAGACCGACGTTGGTCACGAGCATTCCGATGAGCAAACCGGTGGTGCCCACTAGAACACCCGAAGACAAGTCGAACTCGCCACCGATCATAAGCAGTGCAACGGCAATGCCGACGATGCCGATTGGTGCGGCGATGTCAGTCCATCCGGCGATGCCACCGAGGGCGGCAAAGTTGCCGGTGGTGTCAGTTGAAGCGAAAAGAATGAAGATGGCGATTGCGCCGAGGAACGCGCCGAATTCGGGGCGTCGAAGAGCTTTAACCAGGAGACCGGCGTTTTTTACGCGCTCATCCTTTGGCGTTGTTGACACTGTTGTCATGTCGGTTACCTAACTTTGTTATTACAAATAATATTTGGTGCTGGCCAAAATAATGGTGGGCTAGGACGAGTCCTAACCCACCATCATTTCAGTTGCTTTTAGTGACTAGCGGGTGCCAGCTGCTACAAGCTTCTTGACCTGAGCAACGTTGTCCTTAGTTACGAAACCAGGGCCGGTGTAGATCGGCTGGCCGCCACCAAGCTCGTGGCCGTTGGTTAGGTTTAGGTACAAAAGAACTACTGACATGTAGCCCTGTGCATACTGCTGCTGGTCGATAGCAAACTCCATGGTGCCTGCTTCGATAGCGTCGAGAGCCTCAGGTGACATGTCGACGGTGCCGATCTTAACCTTTACGCCTGCTGCTTCAGCGGCTGGAAGAGCTGCCTTTGCTGCGATGTCAGCGTTTAGAGCGAAGATTGCGTCGATGGTCTTGTCGGCAGTTAGAGCAGCCTGAAGCTTAGCGGTTGCTGCGGTTAGGTCAGCAAGGCCACCATCTAGGTTGAAGTTTTCAGTCTTACCCTTGAAGGTCTGTGAAAGACCCTTGCAACGGTCGTTTAGACCAATGTTTGAAGCTTCCTGGATAGGGCAAAGAACGTGCTTGACGCCCATCTCGTTGAACTTCAGACCAGCCTGCTGACCAGCGATGATTTCATCCTGACCAACGTGGGTGAATGCACCTAGCTCCTTGTAAACCGCTGAACCTGAGTTCATGGTTACGGTTGGGATGCCAGCAGCCTTAGCAGCAAGCATTGGGCCCTTTAGAGCGCCAGCGTCAGGAACTGATGAAGCGATTCCCTTACATCCTGCTGCGATACCGGCTTCGATAGTTGCTGCCTGCTTTGCTGCATCGTTGTTAGCGCCCTGGTAGTCAAGGGTTACGCCTAGGTCAGCTGCTGCTGCCTCGGCACCCTTCTGAGCTACTGACCAGAAGGTACCGCCGTCACCGTGGGTGTAAACACAGATCTTTAGGTCCTTGTGGTCGCCAGCTGCAGGAGCTGCCTTGTCTGCGGCTGCAGCACAGCCTGATAGTGCAAGTGCTGCAATGGCAGCGGTTGCGACAAGTGCCGCGTACTTCTTCTTGAATGACATTGTTACCTCTCGTCGTTGAGTTTCCTAGTAGCCAGTATTTGAGATCTTTAGTTCCCCTGACTTGAGTTCAGTATGTCAACACATGAAGACAAACTGGACCGTTCCATGATTTCGTTATTGAACCGAAATGTTCGAACAAACCCCTGCTATTCTTGGACCAGTCCATATGGACACGTCCATTGCCTAGTGGGATTGAGGGCCATCCGTGGTTGCTGCAAAGAGACCGACCATTCGTGATGTTGCAGAGGCGGCCGGTGTTTCAAAGTCGCTGGCGGCGCTAGTTTTTTCGACCGAGGGCGGGGTTAGCCCCGACCGGCGAGAGAAGGTTCTCGAGGCAGCCAAAAAGCTTGGTTACACCCCAAATCAATGGGCAAGGTCGCTTCGCTCGGGTTCTGGAAGTTTCGTGGGCATTCTGCTAAATGACCTTCACAACCCGTTGCTGATTCAAATCGCTGACCTGACCCGAAAAATTTTGCTCGAGAGAGGCCAGCAGTCTTTCATCTCCGCCGCCGTGATTACGGAGAAGAACGGTAAGCGGATTGTCGACCCCTCTTCGATTCACAGCCTCCTTGACCTGCGCCCCAAGGCCTTGGTGATTGTCGGAGGCTTGCCAGACTTAAAGCCTTTCAAACAGATTCCCGACACCATTCCGGTCATCGTCGCATCTTCTCAAGCCTCCAGCCTGCCTAACGCAACTATCGTTCGTGCCGATGATCATGAGGCTCTGCGTTTGCTAGTTCGGCACCTGATTGAACTCGGGCACAGCAAGATTGCATACGTTGGGCCAACGGACTCCGAAAACTCCATTGCCCGACGAGACGCCTATCTCAGCAGCATGGAGTTCTTTGGGTTGGGTGACCTTGCGGTCACACAGTTGGCTGATCGATTCGAGGACAGGGGATACGCGGCAGCGAAGCTCTTGTTGCAGGGAGCAAACCCACCGACCGCCATCGTCGCCTTCAATGACAATATCGCGTTTGGTGTGCAAAGCGCTGTTCAGGAGCTGGTCGCGGCTGGGCGCAACCCGGTGGCCGTCACGGGTTTTGACAACACGTTCGTTGCTGAGCTAGGGATGGTGTCTCTGACGTCGATAGAACAAGAAAAAGAGGCAATCGCGATGAAGATTGCTGAAATACTCACTACCCCTGATGGCGTGGAGGATTACCGCGGCCAGGAAATCAAGTTGATGCCCCGCCTAATCGCACGGAAATCAACCTTCCGCATCTAGCAGTCAAAGATTTGACAATAACTCAATCCGGCGTAGTATTTTTGGAACGGTCCAGATTTACTTCGTTTAGGAATTGAGGCGCAATGTCGCGCAATGGTTTGATCATCGGTGGCATCGTCACGCAACCGCACTCAGGCAACTTCGAAGACATTCGTTCGCCCTTCAGCGGAGAAGTCGTGGGTGTGACTGCGGTGGCAGACTTGACCGATGTTGACTTGGCCCTATCAGCAGCAACAAAGGGTTTCGAGAGTTGGCGACGCACACCTGCGCATGAACGATTCGCAATTTTATTGAAAGCTGCAGCCCTGGCCGACGAACGCCAAGAGGCGATAGCTCAAATCATCAGTAGCGAAAACGGGAAGAGCCTAGTTGAGGCAAGGGGCGAAGCTTCTCGATCGGGAGAAATTATCCGTCTTGCTGCGTATGAGGGTTCGCAGTTGTATGGGGACACCCTGCCGTTAGATGCCAACAAGGGAACCGGCCTCGACAAAATCGGCTTCACACTGAAACAGCCGGTGGGCGTGGTGGTTGCAATTGCACCATTCAACTATCCAGCACTGTTGGTTCTGCACAAGTTGGCTCCGGCGCTTGCCGTGGGA
>CANGGL010000023.1 GCA_947453465.1 Microbacteriaceae bacterium
CGTACCGTAAGAACTCGAACGTGAACTGGTGCCCTAGCTGCCAGACGGTGCTTGCTAACGAGCAGGTGGTTCAGGGGCTTTGCGAACGTTGCGATAGCGTCGTTACCAAGAAGGCGCTTACCCAGTGGTACTTCAAGGTCACCGATTATGCCGACCGACTTCTCGATGACCTCGATACACTCGAAGGCAACTGGCCTTCGAAGGTGCTCTCAATGCAGCGCAACTGGATTGGCCGTTCGCATGGAGCTGACGTCAACTTTGAAATTGAAGGTCGCAGCGAGCCGGTTACCGTGTTCACGACTAGACCAGACACTCTCTTCGGTGCAACCTTCATGGTCGTTGCTGCCGACAGCGCCTTGGCTGCCGAGCTGGTAGCCGATTCAAACCCAGACATTCAGAAGCAGTTTGTTAGCTACCTAGAAATGGTCAAGCAGTCGAACGACATCGAACGTTTGGCAACTGACCGGCCAAAGACCGGTGTAGATCTAGGTCGCTTTGCAATCAACCCGGTGAATGGCGAGAAGCTGCCAATCTGGGCATCTGACTACGTACTTGCCGACTATGGTCATGGCGCGATTATGGCGGTTCCGGCTCACGATCAGCGTGATTATGAATTCGCTAAAACCTTTGGTTTGCCGATTCGAAACGTTGTTGACGTCAAGGATGAAAATGGTCAGTCAATTGATCCGATTCTCGCTGGTGTTCCGACCACCGGTTCAGGCACCGTAATAAACTCTGGGCCTCTAAACGGTCTCGAAAAAGCCGAGGCAATTGAGAAAATCTCGGCTCTGCTAGAGACCGATGGCAAGGGTAAAAAAACCAAGAACTTCCGATTGCGCGACTGGCTGATTTCTCGTCAGCGTTACTGGGGCACCCCGATCCCAATCATCCACTGTGAAATGTGTGGAGAGGTACCGGTGCCGGTCGACCAACTCCCGGTACTACTGCCACCTGCCGAAGGCCTAGACCTAAAGCCAAAGGGAACCTCACCGCTCGGTGGAGCAACCGATTGGGTGAACACCAAGTGTCCTAAATGCGGCATGGATGCCAAGCGTGACACCGACACCATGGACACTTTCGTTGATTCGTCCTGGTACTTCCTGCGCTTCCTCTCACCTAACTCAACCGAGGTTGCCTTCCCTAAGGATGAGGCCAAGGCTTGGGCTCCGGTTGATCAATACGTTGGTGGCGTAACCCACGCAATTTTGCATCTGCTTTACGCCCGATTTGTAACCAAGGTGTTGCACGACCTTGACTACATCGATTTCGAAGAGCCCTTCACTCGCTTGCTAAACCAGGGAATGGTTCTAATGGGTGGCTCGGCTATGTCGAAGTCACGCGGCAATCTGGTGGCCTTGAGTGAACAACTCGATGAACACGGTGTGGACGCAATTCGTCTGACCATGTCGTTCGCCGGCCCTCCAGAAGAAGACATTGACTGGGCAGATGTTTCACCAGCCGGCTCAGCTAAGTTCTTGGCACGAGCCTGGCGAACTGCCAACGATGTCGCCTCTGCTCCAGGAGTTGATTTTACCGATGGAAACGGAGAGCTCCGCAAGGCAACGCACTCGTTCTTGCGAGACTTCGGGCCGCTGATTGAAAACTTCAAGTTCAATGTTGGTGTAGCGAAGATTATGGAGTTGGTCAACGCGCTTCGAAAGGCCATCGATGGTCAGGCCGGGCCTGCCGACCCTGCTGTTCGCGAAGCCGCCGAGACCGTGGCGAAGGCGCTTTCGCTCTTCGCGCCTTACACGGCCGAAGACATGTGGCAAAAACTTGGCTTCAAGCCAGGTGTTGCCCTTGCCCAGTTGCCAGAATCTGATTTATCGCTCTTAGTTGAGAGTTCGATCATTGCAATCGCGCAGGTTGATGGCAAGGTTCGAGACAAGTTCGAGGTCCCGGTCGATATTTCGGAAGCCGATCTTCGTGACCTGGCTATGGCGTCTGATTTGGTGAAGAAGGCAATTGGAGACCGCGAGGTGGCCAACGTAATTGTGCGCGCACCAAAGCTTGTCAACATCGCCACCAAGTAGCCAATTCTCAACAGAGTTCCACTAAACCGCCTCTATTTTTTCGAGGCGGTTTAGTTTTTTCTCCATGGATGAACTGGTTCAAAAGCTAAAACGCTCGATGGGGGAGTCTGGACCCAACCGGAAGCTGCTGATTGCGTTATTGGTGCTGGTCGCCGCAATAGTCTTTGTGATTAATTCGGTGACCTCGGGTTCAGCTAGCACCGGATCGGCCTCGGGTACCGCGGGAGTTTTTGACGGTCATACTGGCCAGTCGAGCGCATCGGGAAGCAATGGTTTTGAGACCGGGTCACCGGTTATCCCTCCTTCTTTCTTCGTACACGTTGTCGGTCAAGTGAAGACGCCTGGCGTCTACTCGCTGGATGTCGGCTCTCGCTTATTTGACGCCATCGTCGCGGCCGGAGGGTTTCTTCCCGAAGCTGAACAGGCAAGCGTGAACCTAGCGCGCGAGCTCACCGACGGAGAGCAAATATTGGTACTCAAGAAGGGCGACGCAGGAGATTTGTCTTCGAGTGGGAGTGCCGGAGTTGCGGGTAGTTCAACGACAGTCTCGATAAACCGTGCGACTCAGGCGCAGCTCGAGACGCTGCCTGGCGTGGGCCCGGCCTTGGCTTCGAGAATCATCGATTGGCGAAGTGCAAATGGGGGCTTCAAGAAGCTTCAGGACCTGCTCAACGTCGGCGGAATTGGAGACAAACTCTTCTCGGGATTGAAGAAGTTGATTTCACTTTGAAGCTCTGGACAGTCGCCGTTTTTATCTGGCTAATGTTTTCTGTTTTATTTGGGTTTGCCTAGTGAAGCGTCTGTTTATTCTTCTGATTACCAGTGTTGGATTGGCTGTCTATTCGTATCTTCGGCAGGCCCCAAATCATCCGGTCTCGAGTTGGCGGCACGATGACTACTCGGGTCCGCTTCAGGGGATGCGCTCGTCATTGATGGCCGCACTTCGAGGTGTAACTTCTGATTCCGAGGGCCTGGTTGCTGGGTTAGCAATTGGGGATACCTCTCGCTTGTCCCAGCAGACCCTCGACACCATGAAAGTGGTTTCTCTGACACATCTGACGGCAGTTTCTGGTGCCAACTGCGCGATAGTTACCGGTTTGGTTTTCATCTTGGTGAGTCGCATGGGAATTTCGCGCTGGATAAGAATTGTCATTGCCGTTGCAACCCTGGTCCTATACATTCTTTTGGTGGGCCCACAGCCCAGCGTCCTTCGAGCTGGGGTAATGGCGCTTGTGGTTCTCCTAGCTTCTGGCCTAGGTCGGGCATCAGCACCAAATCAGGCACTTGCGCTCTGCATAATCGCACTGCTGATAGCCAACCCATGGCTTGCGGTGGATCACGGCTTTCAGTTGTCGGCGCTTGCAACTCTTGGAATCATCGAACTTTCTCCCCGTTTGGCGTCGAGATTCGCAACTTCAATGCCGAGGCCGATAGCACTGGCCCTATCCGTTTCGATAGCCGCACAACTTCTCTGCCTACCCGTCTTGCTTCAACTTCAGCCTGGGTTGTCAACCTACTCAATCCCGGCAAACATACTGGCAGAGCCTCTGGTCGCTCCGATCACCGTGCTTGGCATGTTGGCCTGCCTCATCGCTCCTGTGGCACCGGCGATTGCCGGAATTTTGACCTGGCTCGGTTCTCTTGGTGCTTGGCTCATCATTCAAATTGCTGCATGGCTGGCGGAGGCACCGGCCGCCACACTTGGCTGGCCCGGCGGATTAGCCGGAGTATTGGCCGCAGTTCTGGTCGTGGGGGCTTTTGCACTTTGGTTGCGGTCGGGAACGAAAGGAGTGCGCAAGGCTGCAGGCCTAGCAGTGGCGGTGACCGTTTCAATCACCTTCGGAGGCTGTTCCGCTCAACGGGTACGAGATGCAAATTGGCCCCCACCGGATTGGAGTGTTGTTTCTTGCGAAGTTGGTCAGGGTGATGCAACCGTTATTCGTTCACAGGGGGAGATTGCCGTAATCGACGTCGGTCGAAAACCCGTACCGATCAACCGATGTCTGAAGAGGCTTGGAATACGGCAGATTGATTTACTCGTTCTGACCCACTTCGACCTTGATCATGTTGGCGGCCTCTCTGGGGCTCTTGCGGGTAGATCGGTAATGAATGCTCTAGTTACCAGTTATAACGACGTTCGACCCGCCGCGAAGCTCTCGAATGACGACCTGAAAAAGTCAGTTAAGCAGGTAACCGAGGCAGAAACCGGCATGTCGGGCAGGCTCGGTGCCTTGGGCTGGAAGGTTTTGTCACCGCATCGAGGTGCACCCGAGGCGGAGGACTCGAATGATGGAAGTGTCACGATGCTGTTTAGTGGCTCCGCGTTTGTGTTTCTCGGATTAGCTGATCTAGGCGAGCGCGGGCAAATGAGGTTGGTAGCTGAATCCGCTCAGTGGCTTGGGCGCGGATTCGGTAACATGCCAGTGGTGGTGAAGGTTTCGCATCATGGTTCCAGTGATCAATACCCTGAGTTATACGAAGCTCTTCGACCGCGGATAGCGCTGTTCTCGGTTGGAATGGGAAACGACTATGGGCATCCGACGCGAAAAACCCTTGGGTTGCTAGACCGAACGGGAGCCTCGATTTATAGAACAGACCAACAGGGAAATCTGGCGGTATCTATTGCCCCCGAGGGTCTGCGAGTCAGGGCTTCCGGTCGCGATTAGGCTGTGTCTGTGAGTAAGGCAAAGCAGATGGACTGGCGTAACGTTTCGCCGCACCCGATTGTCTTTATCTCCGGACCGGAAGATTACTTTGCCAGCCGAGCTATTCGTTCGCTTCGCGACCAATTAAAAGCACAGGATGCATCACTTGAGATTCATGAATTAGATGCTTCGGATTACCTCGCTGGGCAACTGTTGAACCTCACGAGTCCGTCACTGTTTGCCGAACCCCGACTCCTGATAATCTCAGGCTTCGAGCGGTGCAGTGACGAGTTAATTACAGACGGCCTAAGTTACCTCGAGAATCCAACCGAAGACACAACGTTAATTCTTCGACACACGGGCTCGAGCGTGCGAGGTAAAAAACTGGTTGATGCGCTTCGGCTAAGCAGCAACTGCGCCGAGGTGTCTTGCCTAGCTATCAAGGGTGACGGCGAAAAGTTATCCTTTGTCCAAGCTGAGTTTTTACACGCAAGTCGAAAGATTACGCAGGGTGCGGCACGTGCGCTACTCGACGCGTTTTCGGATGACCTTGCGGAGCTAGCTGGCGCGTGTCAGCAGCTTTTGCAGGACAGCGCCGAAACCATCAATGAAGACATCGTAAATCGTTACTATGGCGGCAGGGTCGAAACCAATGCATTCAAAGTGATTGATGCTGCCTTGGCCGGTCAAACCGGTAACGCCCTTGGTTTACTTCGCCATGCCATCGCTACCGGAGCCGACCCTGTGCCGCTCGTGGCTGCAATTGCCATGAAAATGCGTCAGTTGGCAAAGATTTATGGGAACCGCAATGCTTCGGCGGCGAGTGTCGGCATGGCTCCCTGGCAAATGGATCGGGCCAAAAAAGATCTCGCGGGCTGGTCAGAAGACGGGCTTGCATTGGTGATTCAGAGGCTGGCGGATGCCGACGCGGCAGCCAAGGGAGCCGAAAGAGACCCAGTCTTCACCCTAGAAAAGTTAGTCACCCTGATTTCAAAGAAGGGTCTGGTTCAGGCTTGAGTACGAGACTTACTGCAAAGAGCCGCGGATTCGGACTATTCGGTTTTCTGGCGCTATTTTTCATCTCGCTAGTGCTTCGTCCGCCGGTTGCCTCCATCGGGCCGCTTTTGCATGAAATCGTTGGAGATTTGATGCTCAATGGGTTTGAAGCCGGCATGCTAACCTCTGCTCCGGTGTTTTGCTTTGGTTTGGGTGCCTTCGCCAGCCCTGCTTTGGTACGGCGCTTTGGAGTAAACCGCGCAATGTTCATCGTTCTGGTGGTTCTGTCGCTCTCGGTGGTCGCTCGGCTCTTCTTTGGTTACGCAGGTCTACTTAGTGCAACTCTGGCGGCTGGCCTTTCGATCGCTGTGGCAAACGTGCTTCTGCCAACAATCGTGCGAGTCGAGTTCCCCGCTCGCGTTCCGTTGGTAACCGGCGCCTACACAACGCTGCTTGCGTTCTCTGCCAGTTTTGCGGCGGCCATTGCAGTTCCGACCAGCGAATCACTCGGGGGCTGGCGCTTGGCGCTGGCGGTTTGGGTAGTTCCAGCGGCACTAGCTGCTCTCTTTTGGGCCCCTAAAGCGATGAAAACCGAGCCGGTGGAGATTGTTTCGGATGGGGCAGCGTCTGAGGAGCGCGCTGCGGTCCTTCGGTCGCCAATCGCGTGGGCAATTGTCGGCTTCTTCGGGCTGCAGTCGCTGGGGTTTTATGCGGTGCTTGGATGGCTTCCCTCGCTTTTGATTAGCAGCGGGCAATCTCCGGCTGCAGCGGGTGGGCATCTCGGACTCGCTACCGCTGTCGGCATCCCGAGTGGTCTTCTGCTATCAAGCATCATCGGCCGATTCAAGTCGCTCGCCTGGTGGGCGGCTGGTGCCAGCTTTGCAACTTTTCTGGGTTATGTGTTGCTGCTGCTCACCCTTTCCAACCCGATGTTTGCCGTTCCTGCCTGCATTCTGATTGGGCTAGGGCAGGCCTCAACCTTCCCAATGTCGTTATCAATTATTGGCACCAGGGCCTCAACAAAAGCTCAAACCACCCAGTTGTCTGCCATCGCTCAGGGGTGGGGTTACCTAATCGCAGCTGTTGGCACTTTCGGGGTCGGCTACTTGGCTTCGCAAACCGGCAACTGGTCCAGCAGCGTGGTGCTTTTGGCCGCCCTAACCGCCTTGCAGGTTGGAGTCGGCTTCTACTCTGGTCGCCCGGGGCTGATTCCAGCCAAGTAAGCAAAAAACCCGCCACCAGAAGGTGACGGGTTTTTATTTGAAGACTCTTTATAGAGCTGCAACCTTCTTAGCCAAAGCTGACTTGCGGTTAGCAGCGTTGTTCTTGTGAAGAACACCCTTTGAAACAGCCTTGTCAAGCTTCTTGCCTGCAAGAGCTAGCGCAGCTGCAGCAGCAACCTTGTCGCCAGAAGCGGTAGCTTCGCGTGACGCGCGGATAGCGGTCTTGACCTCGCTGCGAACAGCCTTGTTACGCTCGGCAGCCTTTAGGTTGGTGCCAATGCGCTTGATCTGTGACTTAATGTTTGCCATGTTTCACTTTCTTGGTTTGCACGCTGCTCTTGCAGTCGCGCGGAACATATTGAAAACTTTTGGGAATTTGGATGAACTAATCATCCGTATCGACCTCTAACTCTATCAGTTTGTTTCTGGTTTCGGCAAGCAAATCCAAAGGTGATTCCCGCGTCATGTGAGAGAATGGTCTCACCGTCACTACGGTCTCTTTCCCTGAACAACAGAGGTTTATTTTGTCTCCACGCGCCACCCGACGCTTAGAACCCGCGAAGACCGATCCGGCGTACATCCGCAATTTCTGCATCATTGCTCACATTGACCACGGAAAGTCGACTCTGGCAGACCGAATGCTTCAACTGACCGGCGTTGTGGATGCTCGATCGATGCGTGCCCAGTATCTGGACCGCATGGACATCGAGCGTGAGCGAGGCATCACCATCAAGTCTCAGGCTGTCCGTATGCCTTGGGAGCTTGAGGGTCAAACCTATGCACTGAACATGATTGACACTCCTGGCCACGTCGACTTCACATATGAGGTTTCGCGCTCACTTGCCGCCTGTGAGGGAGCCGTACTGTTGGTTGATGCCGCACAGGGTATCGAGGCGCAGACTCTTGCAAACCTCTACCTTGCGATGGAAAATGACCTCGAGATCATCCCGGTTCTGAACAAGATTGACCTCCCGGCTGCACAGCCGGAGAAGTACGCTGAGGAACTTGCCAACCTGATTGGTGGAAACCCTGAGGATTGCCTTCGGGTCTCTGGCAAGACCGGCGTCGGTGTCGATGCGCTTCTAGACAAACTTGTCCGCACCATCCCTAACCCGGTTGGTGACCCAGATGCACCAGCGCGCGCCATGATCTTTGACTCGGTTTACGACTCATACCGTGGCGTTGTCACCTATGTTCGAATGATCGACGGGCACCTGAAGCCTCGCGAGCAGATCACGATGATGTCAACCAAGGCCGTTCACGAAGCTCTTGAAATTGGCGTCTCGTCACCAGAGCCAGAGCCGACCAAGGGGCTCGGTGTTGGTGAAGTTGGTTACCTAATTACCGGCGTGAAAGATGTCCGTCAATCGAAGGTCGGCGATACCGTCACCACCAAGATGAACCCGGCCACAGAGGCGCTCAAGGGTTACGCCGACCCTAAGCCGATGGTTTTCTCTGGTGTTTACCCAATCGATGGCAGCGATTATCCGGTGCTTCGAGAGGCTCTCGACAAGTTGAAGCTTTCGGACGCCGCGCTGGTCTATGAGCCAGAAACCTCGGTTGCACTTGGTTTCGGTTTCCGCATTGGCTTCTTGGGTCTACTCCACCTGGAAATCGTGACCGAGCGCCTTGAGCGCGAATTCGGTCTAGACCTAATTGCGACCGCTCCATCCGTTGTCTATGAAGTCACCCTTGAGAACGGCGATGAGATCATCGTCACCAATCCGAGCGAGTTCCCGGGCGGCAAAATCAAAAAGATTATGGAACCGCTGGTTCGCGCGACGATTTTGAGCCCTAAGGACTACGTCGGCACGATTATGGAGCTTTGCCAGGCTCGTCGCGGCACCATGATTGACATGCAGTACCTGGGCGAAGACCGTGTCCAGCTGCGCTACGAGCTCCCGCTAGCTGAAATCGTTTTCGACTTCTTTGACCAGCTCAAGAGCAAGACCGCCGGCTATGGGTCACTCGACTACGAAGAGATTGGCATGGCTCAGGGTGACCTGGTCAAGGTTGACCTCTTGTTGCAAGGCGAGCAGGTCGATGCTTTCAGCGCTATCGTTCACAAGGACAAGGCATACGCCTACGGCGTTATGATCACCGGAAAACTCCGTGAACTCATTCCTCGCCAGCAGTTCGAAGTTCCTATCCAGGCTGCCATCGGTGCGCGAATCATCGCTCGCGAATCAATTCGTGCGATGCGCAAGGATGTTTTGGCGAAGTGCTACGGTGGCGACATTAGCCGTAAGCGCAAGCTGCTTGAGAAGCAAAAAGAGGGTAAGAAGCGCATGAAGACCATTGGTCGCGTTGAAGTTCCTCAGGAAGCATTCATTGCCGCACTGTCTACCGACGGTGAGAAAAAGGGCGAAAAGAAGGGCAAGTAATTGGCGGGCCCACTGCCAATCGCTGATCCGGCTCCATCGGATGGCCTTTTGCCGCAACAGGCTTCCGAGGCCGCTGCCGAGCGTTCGTTTCACGCTTACGTGCACATTCCCTTCTGTCGAGTTCGTTGTGGCTACTGCGATTTCAACACCTACACCGCCACCGAACTAGAGGGCGCGTCTCAGAGTGATTTCGCGGCTACCCTGATCAGGGAAATCGAACTAAGTTCAAAAATTCTCGAAGAATCGGGGTTGCCTAAGCGCGCTATGAAGAGCGTGTTTTTCGGTGGCGGCACACCGACTCAGTTGCCGGCCGCGGATTTGATCGGAATCCTTACCCGGCTTATCGACGCTTTCGGGCTTGATGATGGTGCAGAAATAACCACCGAGGCTAACCCCGACAACGTTGGCGTTGACTACCTAACCACTCTCAAAGCGGGAGGTTTTACCCGAATTTCGTTCGGCATGCAGTCTGCTGTGCCTTCCGTTCTCAAGACGCT
Source organism: Microbacteriaceae bacterium (assembly GCA_947453465.1). Lineage (GTDB taxonomy): Bacteria > Actinomycetota > Actinomycetes > Actinomycetales > Microbacteriaceae > Rhodoluna. Next base: position 9,779 of record CANGGL010000023.1, read on the forward strand.
TGAACGTACGCACAACCCTGAAAAACTTCCCCTGGTGGTTGGTGCGGCAAAGACTGCCGGACTCGAAACCTCAGTTGATCTGATTTACGGAGCCCCTGGTGAGACACTCGAAGATTGGCGAGTAAGCCTCGAAGCTGCAATCGCGCTCGAACCTGACCACATATCTGCCTATTCACTGATTGTCGAGGACGGCACCAAGTTGGCTCGGCAGATAAAGTCAGGGTTACTTCCTGAGCCAGATGAAGACTTGCAAGCCGATAAGTACGAATTGGCTGATGGGCTACTAAAGTCAGCCGGGTTTGACTGGTACGAAGTTAGTAACTGGGCCAGACGCTCGGAGTTGCTCGACAACAGATCGGCGCACAACATTTCTTACTGGCAGTCTCAGGACTGGTGGGGTTACGGGCCTGGTGCCCACAGCCACATCGGTGGAGTGCGTTGGTGGAACGTTAAGCACCCGAGCGCATACTCGGGCAAGCTGGCGACAGATTTTTCACCGGCTGCCGGGCGAGAGACCCTTGATGAGCGAACCCGTCTCGAAGAGCGCATTCTGCTCGAGATCAGGTTGGCCAGCGGGCTATCAACCGACCTTGCCAAGTCAGTAAACCCGGACGCTGCGAAGCACATCGCTGGTTTCATTGCGGATGGTCTGGTTGATGCCGCCGAAGCGATTCGGGGAAACCTAATTTTGACTCTCAAGGGCCGGCTTCTGGCCGACTCTCTGGTTAGAAAACTATTGGCCTAGAAAGCCACTATGCAGGGTAATATTGGCACTCGGGCACTAAGAGTGCCAGAAGTGTGTACAGACCGAACATCTAGGAGGCGCCCATGATTCCAGACCGGAGTCTAGAGGTGCTTCGCGCTATCGTTCAGGATTACATTCAAACCAAAGAGCCAGTCGGTTCTAAATCTTTGGTTGAGCGTCACCAGTTCGGCGTCTCCTCGGCAACCATCCGCAATGAGATGGCATTGCTAGAGGAGGAAGAGCTGATCCACGCCCCTCACACCTCAGCTGGTCGAGTGCCGACCGACAAGGGCTACCGACTATTTGTCGACCGGTTGGGTGAGGTCAAGCCGCTCAGTAGCACTGAAAAAGCAGCGATCACAAACTTCATGGTGGGCAGCGCCGACCTCGATGAAACGCTTGGCCGCACGGTCAGGTTGTTGTCGAACCTGACCAACCAGGTTGCGATGGTCCAGTACCCAACTTTGGGTCGTGCCCGGGTTCGCAACATTGAATTGGTTCAGGCTGCCGACACCCGAGTGCTTTTGATCTTGATTACCGACAGCGGTCGAATTCAGCAGCAGGTCATCGAGCTAAATGGAGCAATTGACGGTCAGTTAATTGCCGAAATCAGGGGCAAGCTGAATGATCTGCTGTCCGGTTCGGCTTTGGCGGAAGTGGCAAAACTTCTAGTCGGCTTTACCGGAGGCTTCCCGCTCGAATCACGGTCGCTCGTTGCTCTGGTGATCGACAGTCTGTTGGTGCAGGTGGATGCAAACTCGCAGGAAAAAATCATCCTTGCCGGTACCGCCAATCTGGCGCGTCGCGAAGAGGACTTCCCGGGAAGTATTTCACCAGTTCTAGAGGCAATCGAAGAACAGGTAGTGCTGCTGAAGCTCATCACTGAGATGCAGGCCGAGCAGCATGGCGTTAGCCTGCGAATTGGTCGCGAAAATGACCTAGAGGGCTTCTCAAACACATCCGTGGTGGTTTCCGGTTATGAGAACCAGGGCAGTGAAATAGCCAAACTTGGTGTCATTGGCCCGACACGGATGGATTATTCATCTAACATTTCAGCGGTTCGAGCGGTTGCCCGTTATCTGACCAAAGCACTAGGAGACTGAGGCACGCATGGCTGACCACTATGAAGTTCTGGGAGTTGAGCGCGACGCGAGCGCGGACCAGATCAAAAAGGCTTACCGAAAGCTGGCCCGAGAGTTGCACCCGGATGTGAACCCGGGCGCCGACTCGGAGGAGCGTTTCAAGGCGGTCACACACGCCTACGAGGTTTTGAGCGACTCTGATTCTCGCCGCCAGTACGACATGGGCGGGCAGGATCCTTTCGGCGGCTCCGGTTTCGGAGGTTTTGGCGACATCTTCGACACATTCTTTGGCGGCGCAGCCCAACGTGGCCCTCGCTCACGCGCGGAGCGAGGACAGGATGCCTTGCTGCGCGTTGAGATGACCCTTGAAGAAGTGGTGTTCGGTGCAGAGAAAAGCATCGAGGTCGACACCGCGGTCTTATGTGGAACCTGCGAGGGAAGCTGTTGCCGACCTGGAACCAGCATGACCGTCTGTGACGTCTGCCGTGGTGCCGGTCAGATTCAACGTCAGGTTCGGTCGCTTCTGGGTAACGTCATGACTTCACAGGCGTGTGGAGCCTGCCGTGGTTTTGGTCAGGTCATCGCTGACCCTTGCGTAGACTGCCGCGGTCAGGGCCGCGTGCGGGCCCGCAGAAGCATCGACCTTGCAGTACCTGCCGGAGTCGAGGATGGCCTCCGTCTTCAACTAAGCGGTCAGGGGGAGGTTGGTTTTGCCGGCGGACCAAATGGAGATCTTTACGTTGACATTGCGGTTGAAGCCCATGATGTTTTCGGTCGGGCCGGGGATGACCTCACGGCGACGGTCGAGGTTCCTCTGCATGATGCCGTTCTCGGTGGATTTGCCAAGATTCAGACTTTTGATGGCGAAATTGAAATCGAGGTTGCTTCGGGTCAGCAGACCGGTGACGTTCTAACTGTGAAGGGCAAGGGCATTACCCGCCTGCGTGGCTCCGGTCGCGGCGACCTGAAGATTGCCTTCCAGGTAGTCACTCCGACCAAGTTGGACTCAAAGCAAAAGGAGCTGTTCCGGAGCCTTGCCAAGCTTCGAAAGAGCGATTCGATCAAATTAGTTAAGCACCACCAGGGCTTCTTCGCCGGAAAGCGCCGCTAATGGTTGAACCACTGTTTCGCACCGAATTCATCACCGCACCGGCGGCTGGCTTGGCGGTCACCCTCGGTGGCTCTGAGGGTAAGCATGCCGTAAACGTTAGGCGCATGCGTGTGGGGGAGGGAATCCAACTTTCCAATGGCAAGGGTCTACGTGTCCGCGGTCAAGTCTCCGCGCTTGGCAATAACTCGCTCACAGTTGCGATCGATTCGGTAGAGCAAGAACCGGCGCCATTGGTGGGACTCACGATTGTGCAGGCGCTTGCTAAAGGTGACCGCGACGAGTTGGCCATACAGGCGGCAACCGAGTTAGGTTGCACAGGGGTTGTGCCTTGGCAGGCTGAGCGGTCAATCTCGAAATGGGAGGGTGCCAAAATCGCCAAGAGTGTTGAGCGTTGGCAAACCATCGTTGGCGAGGCTGCCAAGCAGTCGCTGAGAGTTTTTGAGCCGCAGGTGTCTCAACCGCTAGGGTCAAAGCAGCTGGTGGCATCGGTTAAGGAATACGACCTAGTTCTAGTTCTCGATCCAACCGCTTCGGTCGGCCTTGGTTCTGTTGAATTCACTGACAGTACTAAGTCCGTGGCCATCGTTGTCGGCCCAGAGGGTGGCATCAGCGACCATGAACTCGAGGCTCTCGAAGACTCAGGTGCAAAGCGAGTTCACCTGGGTGCTCCAATTCTTCGCACTTCGACAGCCGGCGTAGCGGCCATTTCGGTAATTCAGGCAAAGCTTGGACTCTGGGGTTAGCCTAAAAATGGAGGGTTCAATGGTCAACGAAAATTGCGTATTCTGCAAAATTGCACGAAAAGAGATTCCGGCGAAATTCGTCGGCGAGAGTGACCTAGCTCTCGCGTTTTGGGACGTCTCGCCTCGCCAGCCTCTTCACATTCTGGTGATTCCAAAGCTGCACTATGCGAATGTGGCAGAGCTCACTCTGAGTGACGAGGCATCGATGATTTCGGTCATGAAATTAGCCAGCGAACTCGCAATTGCGCATGCTGACGAGAGTTTCAGAATCTCTTTCAATACCGGCGAGGCAGCCGGACAGACGGTTTTCCACGCGCATGCTCACCTCACCTCACGCACACCGAAGGTTGAAGTTGCCTAAGGAATCAGCAGAGCGCATGACCACCAGACAAATTGACGTGGAGGGTGTGCTCATGGTTGCACTCTTTGGCACCGAAGACCGTCTGCTGAAGACTCTAGAGCTGACCTATCCAGATGTCGAGGTTCATGCTAGGGGCAATTCGGTTGTTCTCAAGGGGCAGGCAATCCAGGTTGACGCCGCCGCCACTCTAGTTGCCGAGATGGTTGAACTCATCCAAGCCGGCAAAGAATTAATGCCTCAAGACTTCACGCGTTCAGCAAAAATGATTGAGAACGGTACGGTCAAGCCCGCCGACGTTTTGAGTCAGAGCATCATCAGCTCTCGTGGCAAGACCATCAGACCAAAGACTCTGGGGCAAAAAACTTACGTTGACTCCATCGATAACAACACCATCGTTTTTGGAATCGGACCCGCCGGTACGGGTAAGACTTATCTGGCCATGGCCAAGGCTGTGCAGGCGCTCCAGCGCAAAGAAATTAGCCGAATTATTCTTACCCGGCCGGCGGTTGAAGCAGGGGAGAAGCTGGGTTTCCTTCCAGGCACCCTCAACGACAAGATCGACCCGTATCTTCGACCGTTATTCGACGCACTGCACGACATGCTAGACCCGGAATCGATCCCAAAGTTGATGGCCTCCGGAACCATTGAGGTAGCGCCGCTTGCCTACATGCGTGGCAGAACTCTGAACGACGCCTTCATCATCCTGGATGAGGCACAGAACACCACACCTGAGCAAATGAAAATGTTTTTGACTCGTCTTGGCTTCAACTCAAAGATGATCGTCACCGGCGATGTCACCCAGGTCGATTTACCAAGTGGCACATCCGGCCTTCGACTCGCTGCAGAGGTTCTCAAGGATGTTGAAGACATGCATTTCTCGACTTTGACTTCCGAGGACGTTGTTCGCCACACTCTTGTGGCAAAAATTGTTGATGCCTACTCGAAGCACGATGATGCCAAGATTGCCGCCAAAGCGGCTAATAACGAAGCGGCTCAAAAACGCATAGCCAAGAAAGCTGAGAATTCATGAGTATTGAAATAAACAACGAATCAGAAATGGTCGTCGACGAGGCTCGGGTTTTGCACCTGGCCACTTTCGCCCTAGATCACATGCACTTGCACCCAGATACCGACCTAGCGATCGTCTTTGTTGACGAACCTGCGATGGAAGTGCTTCACGTCCAGTGGATGGACGAACCAGGACCAACCGATGTGCTTAGCTTCCCGATGGATGAGTTGCGCCCAGGCGCCGAAGGTGACCTAACCCCTGCTGGCTTGCTCGGTGACATCGTGGTGTGCCCGCAGGTGGCAAAGGTTCAGGCCGAAACCGCCGGCCACGACACCATCAACGAAATTCTTCTTCTCACCACCCATGGAATTCTTCACCTGCTTGGTTTTGATCATGCAGAACCAGACGAAGAGAAGGAAATGTTTGGTCTGCAACGCGAGATTTTAGAGGCCTTTTATGCAGATGAGCTTGGCGTCTAGTTGCTAGTAGTCGCTCTCTGGGTTGCCGGTGCGCTGGCCCTCCTCACCGTCTTGACTGCAATAGCCAAGGCTGCTCTGGAGATCTCGGATGAGGACTCGGCTCAGGCAGAATCGCTCAGCTTTGTTCGACTTTCACTCACTGGAATTTTTGGTGTCGTTGTCGGCGAAGCGTTTGCGCCCGTTGACTTAGCTTGGTGGTGGTCGGTCAGCATCGCCGTGCTGTTAATGTTTTCTCTGCTCATCGGTTCGCAGATAGCTAGCCGAAGGCTGGGTCACACTGCATTTGGTTTGGGTCTTATCGGCTTCCTACGTCCGGTAATCAATTCAATACATCTGTTGTTCACGCCGCTTTCGCTGCCGAAGAATGAAGAACCCGAGGAGTTCGAGCAGGAACTACTCGATTCGGTTGAAGAGTTCGGCGAAACCATAGTTCGAGAGATCATGGTTCCCAGAGTCGACATGGCAACAGTGCCGGCAGATTCAAAACTCACAGAAGCCATGTCGATCTTCTTGTCACGTGGCTACTCAAGGTTGCCGGTCATCGGTAAAGACATCGATGACGTGCAAGGCGTGCTTTACATCAAGGATGTTGCCAGGCTGCTTCATGAGACTCCGGAAAGCATGGGCAGCACCTCGGCGCGAGACTTGGCCAGACCAGCTATTTTTATGCCCGAATCAAAACCGGTTGACGATCTCCTCCGAGACATGCAGGCCAGCGCAAAGCACATCGCCATCATCATCGATGAATATGGCGGCGTTGCGGGCCTCGCAACAATGGAAGACGTGATTGAAGAAATCGTCGGCGAGATTTCGGACGAATACGACCGCGATGTGCCGGACGTGGAATCTCTAGATGGCGATGGTTTCAGAGTCAACGCCCGGTTCTCACTCTTCGAACTCGGAGAACTATTTGAAGTGGAACTCGAAGACGAGGATGTTGACAGCGTTGGCGGGTTGCTAACCAAAGAACTTGGAAAGCTTCCGAAGCGCGGAGACCGTGCGACTATTAGTGGTCTTAGTTTTGTAGCTGACCGCATCGAGGGTCGACGCAAGCGTCTGATTACGGTGATAGTTCGACGAGACCAAAATTTGGCCGACGCCCAGTCTGCCTTCGATTCAATCGAGCAGGAGAACTAATGGCCGAGCACAGATCAGGATTCGCTTCTTTCGTCGGAAGACCTAACGTCGGTAAGTCGACGCTAACCAATGCTTTGGTTGGCGAGAAGATTGCCATCACCAGCGCCAAGCCGCAGACCACCAGGCGCGCGATTCGTGGCATCGTTCACCGTGAATTCGGACAGCTGATCATCGTCGATACTCCCGGACTTCATCGCCCTCGAACGCTCCTCGGGCAGCGCCTGAACGACCTAGTTGAGCAAACTCTAGGAGACGTTGACGTAATCGGCTTCTGCATCCCGGCGGATGAGAAGATCGGCCCCGGAGACAACTTCATCAACGAGCAACTAAGCGCATTCCGTCGCGCAAAGCTCGTCGCCATCATCACGAAGAGTGAACTGGTTTCACCCGAGGCACTGGCTAACCAGCTGCTGGCGGTTTCGGAGCTTCGCGACTGGCGAGCCATCGTTCCTGTTTCTGCAGTAGCGGAGGATCAACTTGAGGTCCTCACTAAGGTCTTGATTGACTTGCTACCAGAATCTCCTGCACTTTATCCGCCCGAAGCGGTGACGGATGAAACTCTCGAGAACCGCATTTGCGAGCTGATTCGCGAAGCCGCTCTCGAAGGTGTGCGCGATGAACTTCCCCATTCAATCGCGGTCACAATCGATGAGATGTCAAAGCGCAAGGGGCAAAACCTTACCGATATCCACGCCAACATTTTTGTCGAGCGTGACAGCCAAAAGGGAATCATCATCGGTCACAAGGGCTCCCGCCTGATCGATGTAGGTAAGCGTTCTAGGCTCGAGATTGAGAAGTTGATCGGGCACAAGGTATTCCTAGGTCTCCGGGTGAAGGTTGCTTCCGAGTGGCAGCGTGACCCAAAGCAGCTGGGCAAGCTCGGCTTCTAGTGCTAACCTGAAACGGTGTTCTTCGGTCTCCTACTTAGTGGCCGCGACGAGGCCTAAACCGGCCCTCCTCGTCGCGGAGCCTTCTGCTGGCTGACCCGACAAGAATCAAGGAAGAGCTTTCAAATGCAAAACACCCAGCGCCCATCGGGCATGCCGGTTCATAAATATGTTCCGTTTCACGAGCAAATTGCCGTGGATCTGCCAGACCGCACCTGGCCAGGCAAGCGAATCATCGAAGCGCCTCGTTGGTGTGCCGTTGATCTTCGCGATGGCAACCAGGCACTAATCGACCCAATGAGCCCAGAACGCAAGCTGAAGATGTTCAAGCTTTTAGTCGAAATGGGCTACAAGGAGATCGAAGTAGGTTTCCCGTCGGCAAGCCAGACCGACTTCGATTTCGTGCGTCTCCTGATTGAAGATGGACACATCCCAGCGGATGTCACCATTCAGGTTCTAACCCAGGCTCGAGACGCTTTGATCGAGCGAACCTACGAGTCTCTAAAGGGCGCAAAAAAGGCAATCGTTCACTTCTACAACTCAACTTCTGTTTTGCAGCGTCGAGTGGTTTTCAACCAGGACAAGCAGGGCATCATGGACATCGCTCTAGCCGGTGCTCGCAAGTGCCGATCAATGGAATCTCTGATTCCTGAAACCGATGTCTTCTACGAGTACTCTCCAGAGTCGTACACCGGTACGGAGCTTGAGTACGCAGTTGAGGTCTGTAACGCCGTGATCGAAATTATCGACCCAAAGCCAGAACACCAGATGGTAATTAACCTTCCGGCAACCGTTGAAATGGCAACCCCGAACGTCTACGCCGATTCAATCGAGTGGATGCACCGTAACATCGCGCGTCGCGACAGCATCCTGATTTCACTTCACCCCCACAATGACCGCGGCACTGCGGTGGCAGCAGCAGAGCTCGGCTATCTAGCCGGCGCGGACCGAATCGAGGGATGTCTTTTTGGCAACGGTGAGCGCACCGGCAACGTCGACCTAATTACCCTTGGTCTGAACCTGTTCAGTCAGGGCATCGACCCACACATTGATTTCAGTCAACTCGATGAAATCAAGCGAACCGTCGAATACTGCAACCAGCTGCCGGTGCCAGAGCGCGCGCCTTATGGTGGCGACTTGGTCTACACGGCTTTCTCGGGTTCTCACCAGGACGCTATCAAGAAGGGCTTTGAGCTCATGAACAAGGAGGCCACCGAGAAGGGTGTCTCCGTTGATGACCTGGTTTGGGCTGTTCCGTACCTACCAATCGACCCTAAGGACGTTGGCCGGTCTTACGAAGCGGTTATCCGCGTAAATTCTCAGTCGGGTAAGGGTGGTGTGGCTTACTTGCTAAAGACTGACCACAGTCTTGATTTGCCTCGCAAGCTACAGATTGAGTTCTCGCGTGTCGTTCAGAACAAAACTGATCATGATGGCGGCGAAGTCTCATCTGCCAAGCTCTGGGATGTCTTCATCGACGAGTATCTACCTGCTCCGGCTGACCGCATCGATCTCAAGTGGGGTCGATTCGAGCTCAAGAAGATGCGCACCGAGAGCAACATGGATGGTCACGTCGAACTAAACATCGTGTTGCGCGATGGTCTTGGTGAATTGGATGCGCACGGTTCGGGCAACGGACCAATCTCCGCCTTCCTAAATGTTCTCGAGCAGCAAGGTGTAACTGTTCGCCTTCTCGACTACGTGGAGCACACCCTTAGCGAGGGCGGCGACGCTCAGGCGGCAGCCTACGTTGAGCTCGAGGTGAACGGCAAAACTCTTTGGGGTGTAGGCATCGATGGCGACATCTCGACGGCCTCACTAAAGGCGGTAATTTCATCGGTGAACCGAGCTTTGCGCGTTTAGTTCAAATTTCAACCGAGTTCCCCCGATTGCCTTGGCGGTCGGGGGATACTTGTTTCATGCCCACATACAAGGATGAAGCAGTTGTTCTGCGCACCCACAAACTGGGTGAAGCAGACCGAATTGTCACTCTGTTGTCGCGTTACAACGGTCAAATTAGAGCCGTGGCGAAGGGCGTGCGACGAACCGGTTCGAAATTCGGTTCGAGGCTTGAACCGTTCATGGTCGTCGAGGCTCAGTTTTACGAGGGGCGCACACTCGATGTTGTGAACCAAGCCGAGACTATCGGCGCGTATGGCCGTGAAATCATCGATGATTATCGAACCTACACAGCAGCAACTGCGATGGTGGAAACCGCCGAAAAGTTAACCGGCGAGGATTCGACACCTCAGCAGTACTTGCTTCTGGTTGGAGCCTTGCGTTCACTTGCCAATAAGGAACACGACGCGTCGCTTATTCTCGACTCTTATTTGCTCCGAGCGCTATCGATCGCAGGTTGGGCGCCAAACTTCGTAGCCTGCTCTCGCTGCGGTGAACCCGGGCCACATCAGGCTTTCGTCATGCAACTCGGTGGCGTGGTTTGTCGGGAGTGCCGGCCAGCCGGTGCTGCGGTGATCGACCCACTGACCGGTGAACTTCTTGGTGCGCTATTGGCCGGTGATTGGGAAATTGCCGATGCGGCTTCGGAAAGCATCAGGGGAGCTGCTTCCGGTATCGTTTCTGCTTATAGTCAGTGGCACATCGAGCGCGGGCTAAAATCACTTCAACATGTGGAGCGCCAATGACTGAGTTTCAGCCGGTAAGGCAGCCGGGTTTGGTTTGCCCTGATTTCCCGACCGGGTCGGTGCCGAAGCACATCGCCATTGTGATGGATGGAAATGGGCGTTGGGCAAATGAGCGTGGTCTCACTCGGGTTGAAGGTCATAAGGCGGGCGAGGCAGCACTTCTAGATGTAGTGGCCGGGGCGCTGGAAGCCGGAGTCAAGTACCTGACTGTTTATGCTTTTTCAACTGAAAACTGGAAGAGATCACCCGAGGAAGTCCGCTTCCTGATGGGTTTCAATCGCGAGGTGCTTAGGCGCCGCCGCGATCAGTTGAATCAATGGGGTGTTCGAGTTAGATGGGCCGGCCGCCGGCCAAAACTCTGGCTTTCGGTTATCGACGAGCTAAAAGCTGCCGAGGAAATGACTCGCGGCAACGACACACTCACGTTGACGATGTGCGTAAATTATGGATCTCGGGTCGAGATGACCGATGCCATCAATCAAATGACCATTGATGTCGCCGCCGGGAAGTTGAAGCCCGGTTCGATTACCGAAAAGACTATGCAGCGATACCTGAACACTAGCTATTTGCCGGATGTTGATCTGTTTCTTCGGAGCTCGGGGGAGCAGCGCACTTCTAATTTCTTGCTGTGGCAGTCGGCCTACGCAGAATTCGTGTTCATGGATACACTTTGGCCTGACTTCAATCGAACTTCCCTTTGGGAAGCAATTGCTCTCTATGTGAGTCGGGATCGCCGCTTTGGCGGCGCTGTGGACAAGCCAAATTCGAAGAAGTCAAAGTAGACTTATAACTTCGCACAAGTGCCAGGCATCCAGCTTGGGCAAGGAGTTTAAGTGGCCACCCCAAACCGTCTCGATTCAGTAATTTCTCTCGCAAAGCGCCGTGGATTTGTTTTCCAGGCCGGCGAAATTTACGGCGGTAGCCGTTCAGCCTGGGACTACGGACCCCTGGGTGTTGAGCTCAAAGAAAACATCAAGAAGCAGTGGTGGCGCACCATGGTGCAGAGCCGCGAAGACATCGTTGGCCTTGACTCATCGGTCATCCTGCCACGCAAGGTTTGGGAAGCTTCGGGTCACGTCCGTGAGTTCTCTGACCCGCTCATTGAGTGCACAGCATGTCACAAACGTTTCCGTCAGGATCATCTCGAAGAGGCTTTCGAAGAGAAAAAGGGTCGTGCTCCCGAGAGCATGAACGACATCGCCTGCCCAAACTGTGGCGGCAAGAACATCTGGACCGCGCCGAAGGCGTTCAACGGTCTCCTGCAGACCTTCCTGGGCCCGGTGGCAGCAGAAGAGGGTCTTCACTACCTTCGACCTGAAACTGCTCAGGGAATTTTTGTGAACTTCGCCAACGTACTTGGCGCTGCAAGAATGAAGCCTCCATTTGGTATTGGCCAAATCGGAAAGTCGTTCCGCAACGAGATCACTCCAGGAAACTTCATCTTCCGCACTCGTGAATTTGAGCAGATGGAGATGGAATTCTTCGTAGAGCCAGGCACCGACGAAGAGTGGCACGACTACTGGATCGAACAGCGCATGAACTGGTACACCGATTTGGGTATCAACCCAGAGAATCTGCGCCTATTCGAGCACGCCAAAGAGAAGTTATCGCACTACTCGAAGCGCACCGTTGACATCGAGTACCGCTTTGGTTTCCAGGGCAGCGAATTTGGTGAGCTCGAGGGCATTGCCAACCGCACCGACTTCGACCTGACAACACACTCACGTGAATCTGGCGCCGATCTGAGCTACTTCGACCAGGTTAAGGGTGAGCGTTGGACACCATTCGTCATTGAGCCAGCCGCGGGTCTAACACGTTCGTTGATGGCGTTCCTGGTTGACGCCTACCACGAGGACGAAGCGCCAAACACTAAGGGTGGCGTCGATGTTCGTACCGTACTTCGATTGGACTACCGCCTAGCTCCAATCAAGGCCGCAATCCTTCCGCTTTCGCGTAATGAGGCATTGTCCCCGGTTGCTCGAAACCTAGCGCAGGAACTCCGTGGCTATTGGAACATCGACTTTGATGACTCAGGTGCAATTGGCCGTCGTTACCGTCGTCAGGATGAAATTGGAACTCCGTTCTGTGTCACGGTTGACTTCGAGACCCTCGAAGATCAGGCTGTCACCGTTCGAGAGCGTGACACCATGCAACAGGAACGCGTATCGCTTTCGAAGTTGCGCGAGTACCTCGGCTCGAAACTAGTCTCATAGCGGCATGACAAACCAAGTTCCGGCGCCGGCGCTACAGTACGGCAGCATCGCGATCAAGACCCCGGTGGTCTTGGCGCCGATGGCTGGCATCACGAACACGGCCTTTAGACGGCTATGTCGTGAGTTTGGCGGGGGACTTTTTGTTTCTGAAATGGTTACTTCGCGCGCTCTA
>CANGGL010000024.1 GCA_947453465.1 Microbacteriaceae bacterium
CGGCTTGCGCCACCATAGGTGTCAACAATGATTTTGCGGCCGGTGAGGCCGGCATCGCCCATTGGGCCACCAACTTCGAACTTGCCGGTTGGGTTGATGAAAAGTTTCACGCCAGAGAAATCAAGGCCGGTTTGTTCAAGTATCGGGTTGATTACGCTCTCGCGCATCGCTTCAACGATCTCGGCATGGGTCACACCTGGGTTGTGCTGAGTTGAGAGAACCACTGCTTCGATGGTGCGCGGCACGGTGCCTTCATAACCGATGGTGACCTGGGTCTTACCGTCTGGGCGTAAGAATGAAACCTCTCCAGACTTACGAACCGAAGCCAAGCGTTCAGAGAGACGGTGTGAAATGTGTATGGCGGTTGGCATCAAAGTCTTGGTTTCGTTGGTTGCATAACCAAACATCAGACCCTGATCGCCGGCACCCTGCGCGTCGAATCGATCTGCAGAGCCACCCTCACGGGTTTCAAAGCCGGTGTCAACACCCTGGGCGATGTCAGGAGACTGTTGCCCGATGGAGATTGAGACACCACAGCTGGCACCATCGAAACCAATCGATGACGAGGTGTAGCCGATCTCCTGAACCTTTTCGCGAACAATGCGAGGAATTTCAACGTAGCCCGCGGTGGTAACTTCACCAGCAACATGCACTAGGCCGGTGGTGACCATAGTCTCAACGGCAACGCGTGAGTTAGGGTCCTGTTCGAGCATCGCGTCGAGAATTGCATCTGAAATTTGGTCACAGATCTTGTCTGGGTGCCCCTCGGTTACAGATTCAGATGTGAATAGTCTTAGCTCGCTCATTCATCAATCATATCTGTTGGCCTACGACATCTAGGATGTGATTCGCGATTGACCGCTTTGAACCTTCACGAGCCGAAACCCCACCGCTCTTGGTAAGTACCAAAACGCTGCTGTCATCAGATCCAAAAATTGCGCCTGCGCTGACATCATTTGCCACCAGGATGTCGCAGTTCTTCTTTTCTAGTTTGTGTTCGGCTAGACGCTGCAAATCGTTGGTGTTAGCAGCGGTCTCAGCCGCAAAACCGACTGTCAAAACCTTGAGGGCCTCGTCCTTGATTCTCGCGGTGAGGCCGCGAAGGATGTCTGGATTGGCAATCAAGTTGAGAGTCAGCTCATCGCCAAGTTCGCTGCGCTTCATCTTGTTGGGCAACGCCTGAGCCAGGCGGAAGTCGGCAACTGCGGCGGCCATAATCACGACATCGACTTGAGTCAGTTGTTGGTTTACCACTGCTTCCATCTCCGCCGCGGTTCCCACCTTGACGACCGAGTGAACCGGAGGAAGGGTTTCCGTGACATTCGCTGTCACGAGAGTGACAAGTGCGCCACGCTTTCCGGCCTCTTCAGCCAGAGCGATTCCCTGTTTGCCGCTCGAGTGGTTACCTAAAAAACGCACCGGATCAATCGGCTCTTGAGTGCCACCGGCTGTGATGAGAATTCGTTGCCCCGCCAGGTCTTGAGGAGCCGCGAGTTTCAGTGCTGCCGAAACTATCTCTTCCTGTTCGGGTAAGCGACCGGCACCTGAGTCTGAACCGGTTAGACGCCCAACGGCAGGGTCAAGAATTTGAATTCCGCGAGCACGCAGGGTCGCGACGTTGGCAATCGTAGCCGGGTTTTGCCACATCTCAGTGTGCATGGCGGGTGCTACCAAGATAGGAGCTCTGGTGGCTAAGAGGGTATTTAGAAGCAGGTCATCGGCGATTCCGGCTGCGAATCTGCCAAGGAAGGCGGCCGTTGCCGGTGCAACGATGACCAGATCTGCGCTCTGCCCGAGTTCAACATGCTTGACCGATTCGACATCGGTATAGAGGTCTGGGTCAACGCTGTTGTGCGAGAGTGCTTCGAGGGTGGTTGCGCCAATAAAACGCAGGGCGTTTGCGGTGGGAATAACTTTTACGTCGTGACCAGACTCGGTCAAAAGGCGGATGATGCCCGTTGCCTTGTATGCGGCTATACCGCCGGTGATACCAAGGATTACGCGCATTTCATCCCCCGAAGAGATAAACCGAATTTACTCGGCTGCGTGCTTCTCTAGCTTGTTCTGGTCGATTTCGTGCATCGCGATGGTTAGCGGCTTCTCGTCAACGGTTGCGTCAACTAGAGGGCCAACGTTGTTGAACAATGAACCCTCGTGTAGGGCTGAGTAGTAGTCGTTGATCTGACGAGCGCGCTTTGAAGCGAAGATCACTAGCTCATACTTCGAGCCAACGTGGGTCATTAGGTTGTCAATCGCCGGAGAAACGATTCCTTCAAGCTTTTCAGACATGATTCAACTTTCTTAGATGTTGCGGTGTTAGAGATTTCGGCATCCGAGCGAATCCATTCAAAATGGAAGCGATGTTTTCTAGGCCTGCATCAAGTCTACGACTTCGGAGGCACATCTGGCCACAACATCGTTGATAACCACGTAATCAAACTCGTCTTTGGCAGACAATTCCTGCTTGGCAGTCTCGAGTCGACGAGCCTGTTCCTCAGCGGTTTCGGTGCCACGCCCCTTAAGTCGCTGCACCAATTCATCCCAGCTCGGCGGAGCGATAAAGACCAACTTAGCCTCTGGCATGCTTTTTTTGACTTGACGGGCGCCTTGGATGTCAATCTCCAGGATGACCTGTTTGCCTGACTTGAGCGCAGCCAGAACTGGTTGTTTGGGTGTTCCGTATTTGTTTTGACCATGCACCACGGCGTATTCGAGCATGTCGCCGGCTGCGATCATTTCATCGAATTGCTCATGAGTCAGGAAGTAGTAGCTCTCCCCTTCAATCTCACCTGGCCGAGGTGCTCTGGTGGTCGCTGAAACTGAAAGATGCACGTTTGGGTAGTGCTCGAGAATGTGCTTGACCACGGTGCCCTTGCCAACCGCCGTTGGGCCGGCTAGAACGATCAGTTGATTAGTCATAGTCACAGTCTCTCAAAGTCGGAGACTCACGATGTTGAAGTCTCGCTAGGTGCGGTGTTTCGAAGTGCCTGTCGAAGTGAACCGATTAAGTGTTTAACCCGGCGGCCAGTTCGCGGTTGGCTGCATCGATGGCGTTGGGCAGGCCTGTCGCTCCGGCGCGCAAAACGCTCCTTGAAACCGAGGCGATGACCTGCTTGGCACCCTCGCCGAATAGACGACCGATGTCGCCAAGTTCGGCACCTTGCGCACCAAAACCGGGAGCAAGGATCGGTGTCGCTGCCGAGGTCTGACCTGCCTGAACGTCAACAAGGCCAAAGCCCTGAAGGTTTAGAGTGGCACCGATTACGGCACCAAATGAGCCCAAGCTCTCCCCTGGGCCGGCAGTTACCTGGTTCACCTTGTTCAAGCTATCCCAGATCTGCTTGGCCACGGTATTGCCGCCTACGGTTGCCTTTTGCAAGGCAGCGCCCTCGGGGTTTGAGGTTGCCGAAAGCACAATCATGCCCTTGCCACGCTCGGCGCAGACGCTCATCAGTGGCAATAGCGAATCGAAACCGAGGTATGGAGAAACTGTCAGGGCATCGCAAACAAAAGGCGCTGTTCTGCCTAGCCAGGCGTCAAAATAGGCATCCATCGTGGTGCCGATGTCCCCACGCTTGGCATCCATGATGACCACTAGGTCGGTTTCGGCCGCCTTTTGGGCAAGCTCCTCAAGAACCGCAAAACCAGCCGAGCCGTGGCGTTCAAAGAACGAAACCTGTGGCTTGATTATGCCGACCCGACCGATGGCGGCATCGAGAGCGCGCATGGAAAACTCGCGTAGACCGTTGACGTCATCGTTCAGACCCCAGTCGCTCAAGAGCGCTGCGTGGGGGTCGATGCCCACACACAGCTGCCCGTAAGAGTCAAAGGACTTGGTGAGTTTTGAGCCGAAACTACTTGGCAAGAGCTGCCGCCCTATCCTTTGCGTGGTCCTGGAGTGATCGAACATCGAATGGGCCAGCAATGACCGCTTCGAATGAACCAATCGCAGCACTCAACTGTGCAATCGTGGTGAAGATCGCCTTGTCTGCAGCGGTGGTTGCGGCGCGAATCTCATAGCCATCCTTGCGGGCGCTTGAACCAGATGGGGTGTTTACTACAACATCAACCTTGCCCGCGGTGATCAGTTCAACGATGGTCGGGCCTTCGGCAACCGAGCTGTCATCGGTGTGCTTTCGAACCACCTGAGCGTGGATGCCGTGACGTGCCAGAATTGCGGCGGTGCCGCTCGTTGCCAAGATCTTGTAGCCCAGCTGCCATAGGCGGCGAACCGGCAGGATCAGCTGCAACTTATCGCGGTCAGCCACCGAGATGAAGACGCTGCCAGAGGTCGGAAGCGCGCTACCCGCGGCCGCCTGGCTCTTAGCGAATGCCTTCGGGAAGTCAACGTCGATGCCCATTACCTCACCGGTCGAACGCATCTCAGGTCCAAGCAAAGAGTCAACGAATCGACCATCCTTGGTGGCGAAGCGCTTGAACGGTAGGACGGCCTCTTTCACCGAAATCGGAGAACCGGCTGGGATGTAGGTGCCATCTTGCTCAGGCAGGTGACCCTCGGCGATTAGTTCCTTGATGGTCTTTCCGACCATGACCAACGATGCTGCCTTGGCCAGCGTTATGCCTAGCGCCTTTGACACGAATGGAACCGTGCGGGATGCGCGAGGGTTGGCTTCGAGAACGTAAAGAACATCGGCAGCGAGAGCAAACTGAACGTTCAGCAGGCCGCGGACGCCAATTCCCTGTGCGATCTTTAGCGTGGCCTCACGGACACGGGCAATCTGAGCATCGCTCAGAGTTACCGGTGGCAGAGTACAGCTCGAGTCTCCAGAGTGAATTCCGGCTTCCTCGATGTGCTCCATCACTCCACCGACGTAAAGGTCGGTTCCGTCGAACAGTGCATCGATGTCAATTTCGATGGCAAAGTCCAGGAAGCGGTCGACTAGCAGCGGGTGCTCGGGGCCAACAATAGCCTGATCCTTGATTCGGTCGAAGTAGTCGCGAACGCCATCCTGGTCATAGATGATTTCCATGCCGCGTCCACCGAGGACGAATGATGGGCGCACTAGAACCGGATATCCGATGCGAGCCGCGATAACCTCAGCCTCTTCTAGAGTCAGCGCGGTGCCGTTAGGTGGAGCGAGCAGGTTGCCATCCTCGAGAATCTTGGAGAATAGGCCACGCTCTTCGGCCAGGTCAATGGCCTCTGGGCTGGTACCGAGAATCGGGATACCCGCCGCCTGAAGGCCCTTCGCCAGACCAAGTGCGGTCTGACCACCAAGCTGCACGACAACTCCAACGAGCTCGCCGCTCTGTTGTTCCGCGTGAATGACTTCGAGAACATCCTCGAGCGTCAATGGCTCAAAGTAGAGGCGGTCTGAGGTGTCGTAGTCGGTTGATACGGTCTCAGGGTTGCAGTTAATCATGATGGTTTCGTAACCGGCATCTGAGAGCGCAAACGAAGCGTGTACGCAGCTGTAGTCGAACTCAACACCCTGACCAATTCGGTTTGGGCCAGAACCCAGGATTACGACCTTTTTGCGGTCCGAAGGCCGAACCTCGGTCTCCTCTTCATAGGTGCTGTAGTGGTAAGGAGTCTCGGCCGGGAACTCACCGGCACAGGTGTCTACAGTCTTGAAGACCGGACGAAGCCCCAGGTCATGACGAATTCCTCGAACCTCGGCCTCGCTGATTCCGCGAAGGTTCGCGATTTGGATGTCGCTGAAGCCGTGGTCCTTAGCGTGACGAATTACATCGGCATCAAGGTGAGCAGCATTTGCGGTTGCATCAGCCACCTCATTGATCAAAACAATTTGGTCAATGAACCATGGGTCCATCTTGGTTGATTCAAAGACCTGCTCTGGGGTTGCGCCGGCGCGAAGAGCCTGCTGAAGCAAGACGATTCGACCATCGGTCGGAGTCTTGATTGCCTCAAGAAGTTCGTTTACATTGCCGAGTTCTCCATCCCAGTGGAAAGAAGAACCGCGGCGTTCGAGGCTGCGAAGAGCCTTTTGCAGAGCCTGTGAGTAGTTGCGGCCGATGGCCATTGCCTCACCAACAGACTTCATGGTGGTGGTTAGCGTCGCGTTCGCGGCCGGGAACTTCTCGAAAGCAAAGCGTGGAACCTTAACCACGATGTAGTCGAGAGTTGGTTCGAAGCTTGCCGGTGTAACCCGAGTGATGTCATTAGGAATTTCATCCAGGGTGTAACCAATTGCCAACTTGGCCGCGATCTTGGCAATCGGGAAACCGGTGGCCTTTGACGCTAGAGCCGATGAGCGGCTAACGCGTGGGTTCATCTCAATGACCACAACGCGGCCGTTAGCTGGGTCCACAGCAAACTGAATGTTGCAACCACCGGTGTCAACGCCAACCGCACGGATGATGTCGATGCTGATGTCGCGTAGGTGCTGGAACTCTCGGTCGGTCAGGGTTAGGGCAGGTGCAACGGTGATCGAGTCGCCGGTGTGAACACCAACCGGGTCAACGTTTTCGATCGAGCACACCACGACACAGTTGTCGTTGGTGTCACGCATTAGCTCGAGCTCGTATTCCTTCCAGCCAAGAATTGACTCGGAAAGCAAAACCTGAGTAACCGGGCTGGCCTGCAGGCCCGAGTCGCAAATGCGGCGGAGTTCTTCTTCGTCGTGGGCGAAGCCAGAACCCAAACCACCCATGGTGAACGAAGGCTGAACCATCAGCGGGTAGCCCAGCTCGCCAACGGCGGCTAGACACTCATCGAGAGTTGAACAAATAACAGACTTAGCTACATCGGCGCCGTTGCCCAGGTCAAGAACTAGTTGCTTGAAAAGCTCGCGGTCTTCACCCTTCTTGATGGCGTCAACCTTTGCTCCGATCAACTCAACGTTGTACTTGTCGAGGATTCCGAGCTCGTGAAGCTCCATGGCCGCGTTCAAAGCGGTCTGGCCACCAAGGGTTGGCAGAATCGCATCCGGCTTTTCTTTGATGATGATTGCTTCGATAACCTGCGAGGTAATTGGTTCGATGTAGGTGGCATCGGCAAAGTCAGGGTCAGTCATGATGGTTGCCGGGTTTGAGTTCACCAGGATGACACGGATGCCCTCTTCGCGAAGCACGCGACAAGCCTGGGTGCCCGAGTAATCAAACTCACAAGCCTGGCCGATTACGATTGGGCCCGAGCCGATGACTAGGACGCTCTTAATGTCTTGACGTTTTGGCATTACTTGGCCACCTTGTTGCTCTCGATTACCTCAACCACACGGTCGAAGAGATAGTTTGAATCGTGTGGGCCGGCTGCGGCCTCTGGGTGATACTGAACTGAAAATGCTGGGATGTCTAGGCACTGCAGGCCTTCAACCACGTTGTCATTGAGTGACACGTGGCTAACCAAAACGCGGCCGAAGCCTGCCGGGCTGTCTACCTCTGGCCCACCCTCAACCTTGACGGCAAAGCCGTGATTGTGAGCGGTGACCTCCACCTTGCCTGTGGTGCGGTCCATCACTGGCTGGTTGATTCCACGGTGACCAAAGGTCAACTTATAGGTCTCAAAGCCGAGCGCACGACCAAGCAGCTGGTTGCCGAAGCAGATTCCGAAGAATGGAATCTTTTTGCTGAGAATCTCGCGAAGAACCAATACCTGCTGACCAGATGCCTCTGGGTCGCCCGGGCCGTTAGAAAAGAAGACTGCATCTGGTTGAGAAGCGATGAGGGTGTCTGCGTCAACCTTTGCCGGGAAGACCTCGACTTCAAGGCCGCGAGCAGCCATGTGTTCGATGGTCGAGCGCTTGATTCCAAGGTCCACGATGGCGACCTTGCCAATCTTGGCGCCCTCCGCTGCGACGGTGTACGCAGCATCGGTGGTGACCTGATCGCTGAGCGAAAGGCCCTTCATCAGTGCAGAAGTCCTGACCTGTGCCAAAAGTTCATCTACCGAGGCCTCGGCCGCTTCACCCGAGAATATGCCAGCACGCATTGAACCGGCTGAACGTAGGTGAATGGTGAGCGCGCGAGTGTCGATGCCCGAGATGGAAACGATGCCGAACTTCTTTAGCTCGTCTGGCAAAGATTTCTCGGCACGAAAGTTCGAGACGATTCGGGACGGGTCTCGGACCACATAACCGGCAACCCAAACCTTGGTCGACTCTTCGTCGCGAGCGTTCACACCGGTGTTACCGATGTGAGGCGCGGTCTGAACAACGATTTGGCCCGCGTATGACGGGTCAGTCAGAGTTTCCTGGTAACCAGTCATACCGGTTGCAAAAACCAGCTCTCCGAGGGTCTTGCCCTCCGCGCCGTATGACTGACCCTTGAAAACGCGGCCGTCCTCAAGAACTAGTAGAGCAGTGCTCATTATTTTGCCTCTCGGTTGCTGATGGTCTCGAGCGCCGCAATCAACTTAGCTCGATCGTCTAAATCGACTACCCGAAGGTGAGTCGAAAATTGGGTGGAATCCTGTTGCCAGTCGATTGTGACCAGCCCCTTGGATTCGGTAACGCGGTCAATGGTGACCTGGTTGGTTGATAGGCCGAGAATTGACTGGCGGTCAATTGCCAATGGGCGCTCGCCCTTTCGAATAAGTTGAAGGCCGCCTTCGAAAACCATGGCGTGAGCCAGGCCGCGAATCCCAAGCCCGTATGCGCGAATCCTCTCGAGGTGATTTTCTGAAAAGGTCGTCGCGACGTAATAAGCGCGCACCTTCAGAAGCTGGCTTCCGGCAGCGGTTAGAGCCATTGGCGGCTGACTGAAATCCGCTTCCTGCTGGTTGGAGCGTGCTTTCCAAGACCTAATGGCGGCCAAAACGAAAAAGAAAAATAGAACGGCGGCGATCAGTGCAATGTAGTATTTCTGCATTAGGCGCGGCCCACCTTTGCCAGTGCACCGTCGCGAACGGTGAAGTAACCACGGTAAACGGTGTGGACGACTCGGCCCGGAAGCTCCAAACCGACGTAAGGCGAGTTGATTGACTTCGATGCGCTCTCGGCAACCACCTTGCGTTTCACCTTTGGGTCAATCAAAGCGATGTTGGCAAAGGCGCCAACTAGCAATCCCTGACCCTGCTCTGCGTCGCTACCGATCTTCGCCGGGTTGACCGACAAGACCTCAGCCAAGCGGGCCCAGGTGGACTTACCGCTGTCAATCAAGACATCCTGAGCAATTGAAGCGGCAGTCTCAAGCCCAAGCATTCCAAAGGCGGCAGCACTCCACTCGCAGTCTTTAGCTTCGATTGGGTGAGGAGCGTGGTCGGTGGCGATGATGTCGATGGTTCCATCCACTAGAGCCTCGCGAAGTGCAACCACGTCAGCCGCGGTGCGTAGTGGTGGGTTTACCTTGTAGACCGCGTCGTAGCTGCGAACCAGTTCATCGGTGAGTAGTAGGTGGTGAGGGGTAACCTCGGCGGTCACCTGGATGCCACGAGCCTTGGCCCAGCGAATGATTTCAACTGATCCGGCGGTGGATAGGTGACAAATGTGTACGCGTGAACCGACGTGCTCCGCCAGCAGTACATCACGGGCGATGATCGACTCTTCGGCTACGGCCGGCCAACCGGTTAGGCCAAGTTCGGCCGAGACTGCACCCTCGTTCATTTGTGCGCCTTCGGTCAGGCGTGGCTCCTGGGCGTGCTGGGCTACTACTCCCCCAAAGGCCTTGACATATTCGAGGGCTCGGCGCATCAGAACCGGGTCATGAACACACTTTCCGTCATCTGAAAAGACTCGAACTTGCGCCTTTGAATTAGCCATTGCGCCAAGTTCAGCAAGCTGCTTACCCTCTAGGCCAACGGTCACAGCGCCGATTGGGTACACATCGGCGTATCCGGCCTCTCGACCAAGCGCGGCCACCTGCTCGACGACACCCGCGGTATCTGCCACCGGGCTGGTGTTTGCCATCGCGTGCACGGCCGTGAAGCCGCCCATCGCTGCCGACTGGGTTCCGGTTAGAACGGTCTCGCTCTGTTCGAAACCAGGCTCACGCAGGTGGGTGTGTAGGTCAACAAAGCCAGGCAGCGCAACCAGGCCGGTGCAGTCGATGGTCTCTGCGCCAGAAAGGTCAGCACCGATTGCGACAATCTTGTCACCTTCGATTTGAATGTCGGTGGCCGGCCCATCACCTAGCAAAACGTTCTTGAGTACAAAGCTGTTATACATCTGCGGCCCTCTCGCCTGAAAGTAGTGAATAAAGAACTGCCATCCGAACAGAGACGCCATTTGCAACCTGTTCGAGAACGGTGGACTGTGGTGAATCGGCCGAAACGGCATCGATTTCGAGGCCACGGTTCATTGGTCCCGGGTGCATCAAGAAGGCGCCCGGTTTAAGCGTCTTGAGGCGGTCCGCATTGAAACCCCAGATGCGTGCGTATTCACGTTCTGATGGGAAGAACGATGCGTTCATGCGCTCGGCCTGAACGCGGAGCATCATCACCACGTCTGGCTTCTCGTGCTGAAGTGTCTCATCCAGCGAATAGTGCAGCTTGGCTTCCCAATTTGATGGGTTAGCTGGCAGCAGCGTCGGTGGCGCGACAAAGTGAACTTCGGCTCCAAGGGTGTTCAAAAGCAGCAGATTCGAACGTGCGACTCGTGAGTGAAGCACATCTCCGACGATCGCAACCTTCAGGCCCTCGAGCGCCTTGCCCTTCGAGGCAGAGCCGTGAATTCGCTTTCGCATGGTGAATGCATCCAGCAGAGCCTGAGTTGGGTGTTCGTGTGTTCCATCTCCCGCGTTGACAATCGCGCCATTGATCCAGTTGCTGTGAGCCAACACATTGGCTGCACCGCTGGCCGGGTGCCTAATGACCACGGCATCTGCACCCATGGCTTCGAGGGTCTGGGCGGTGTCTTTCAGGCTCTCACCCTTAGAGACGCTCGAGCCTTTGGCCGAGAAGTTGATTACGTCGGCAGACAGGCGTTTGGCAGCGAGTTCAAATGAGATTCTGGTTCGAGTCGAATCCTCGAAGAAAAGGTTGACCACGGTTTTGCCACGCAGTGTGGGCAGTTTCTTGATGTCGCGATCGTTAACATCGGCCATTCCTTCGGCGATGTCCAAAATCTCGATGGCCTGCTCGCGAGTTAGATCGCCGGCCGATAGTAAGTACTTGATCATGATTCGATAACCACCGAGTTCTCTGAGTCTGATTCGGTTAGGTGCACACGGATGCGCTCTTCGCGAGAGGTTGGCAGGTTCTTGCCAACAAAATCAGCACGGATGGGCAGTTCGCGATGTCCTCGGTCAACCAGCACCGCCAGTTTGACAGCACGAGGGCGACCGAAATCGTTTAGTGCATCCAGTGCGGCTCGGATGGTTCGGCCACTGAACAGGACGTCGTCAACCAAGACCACAACCTTGTCTTCAATCCCCTGGCTCGGAATCAATGTCTCGGTCACGGCGCGAGTTGGATTTGAAGCCAGATCATCTCGATACATCGTGATGTCTAGGCGGCCAAGCAGCTGGGAAACATCGGTGCCAGGTTCGTTGCGTGCGATTACTTTTGCGATGCGCTCGGCCAGCAAAACGCCTCGGGTAGGAATGCCGAGGATTACTAGGTTAGAGGTGCCACTCTTCTGCAATGCAGTGTTGGCTTCGAGGATCTCGTGAGCAATACGGGTCACCGCGCGATCGATGTCGTCGCTACTCAAGACGGTGCGTGAAGACACGCCCACCTCCTTCTCCGCCTCTCTGGACGGTCTTAAAGGATGTTTGGAAAAAGTCTAGCAGTCGGTTGTATTACTTGGCCGTCTTGGTCGAGGAAATCCTTGAGAGTAGTCCGTTAACGAAAGCGCCAGAGTCGTCGGTAGATAGCTCTTTTGCCATCTCAACGGCTTCGTTGATTGCGACCGGGTCTGGAACCTCGTCGTTGTACATGATTTCCCAGACCGCACAGCGAAGAATCGCCCGATCTAGGTTCGGCATGCGGTCAATTGCCCAGCCCTGAGAGTAAGTGTCTAGCAAGTCATCGATGTCATCGTGGTGATCGATTACACCATTCACGATGTCCCTGGCATAGCCAAAGATTTCGCCCTGATTCTGACGATCCGCAGCCAGGTCGGCTACTTCATCTAGGAGGGTTAGTGGTGAAATCTTGCGTAGGTCGGCCGCGAAAACTGCGTCAACGGCACGCTTACGTGCCTTAGTTCTAGCGCTCAACTGATTAGTCGGTTACGCGACCAAGGTAGTCACCGGTGCGGGTGTCTACGCGGACGCGGGTGCCGTTGTCAACGAACAGTGGGACCTGAATCTGAAGACCGGTCTCCACGGTTGCTGGCTTGGTGCCACCGCTAGAGCGGTCTCCCTGAAGGCCAGGTTCGGTGTAGGTGATTTCGAGAACAACCGAAGCCGGTAGTTCAACGTAGATTGGGTTGCCCTCGTTCATCGCTACGGTTGCTTCCTGGTTCTCAAGAAGGTAGTTGACTGCGTCGCCAACGGTGGCCTCTGAGAGGGTGACCTGGTCGAAGGTGTCGGCATCCATGAAGATGTAGCCGTCGCCATCGTTGTAAAGGTAAGTCATGTTGCGGCGGTCGACGTTTGCAGTCTCAATCTTGACGCCAGCGTTGAAGGTGCGGTCGACAACCTTGCCGGTTAGAACGTTCTTCAGCTTCGAACGTACGAAAGCAGCGCCCTTGCCAGGCTTTACGTGCTGGAACTCGACTACGGCCCATAGCTGGCCTTCGATGTTTAGAACCATGCCGTTCTTCAAGTCGTTTGAAGTTGCCATGACAATCACTCACTCATTTCAGTGTTTGGGTGTTTCAAAAAAATAGCCGGACGGAATCCCAGCGCCTTACAGTCTATCCGACCCAATCGACTTAAGCGATTGACCGGCTCGAGGCCAGGATTAGCTGGCGATGGCAGAAAGGGCTAGCAAATATGAAGTCACGCCAAAGCCCGCAATAACACCGGTGGCAACGCCCGAAATTACGC
Organism: Microbacteriaceae bacterium; assembly: GCA_947453465.1. Classification (GTDB taxonomy): domain Bacteria; phylum Actinomycetota; class Actinomycetes; order Actinomycetales; family Microbacteriaceae; genus Rhodoluna. Next base: position 12,853 of record CANGGL010000024.1, read on the forward strand.
TGGTCTGACGGAATTCTTCACGCGTGTGCGGGTTGCTGAGGTGAACCTCGATTAGCTTCTTGCCGCTCTTGGTCACCTGAACTGCTGCGTCCCTGAGCGCATAGGAGTAGTGGGTGAAAGCTGCCGGGTTTAGGACAACATCAAGGCCCGAATCCACTGCTTCGTGAAGCCAGCCGATTAGCTCTGATTCGCTGTCAGTTTGGCGAACCTCAACGTCGAGGCCAAGGTCCCCACCCAATCCGGTGACAGCAGCGACTAGCCCCGCGTAATCGGTTGAGCCATAGATGTCTGGCTCGCGTGAACCCAGTCGAGCAAGGTTGGGACCGTTAAGGACTAGTACTTTCTGCATGGCTCTAGGGTAGCGCTAGCTCGGCAGAATCTCTTGGAAGGCAGCGTGAAGCAGCTCGGGGGCAGGCGCGGCCATGATGGTTGGCTTGCCAATTGCATCCAAGACGACGAAACGAAGTGTGCCCGCGCGAGACTTTTTGTCACGTTGCATGGTTGCCATCAACTGATCCCATTTTTCTGCCTTGTACTCGGTTGGTAGCCCGATTAGCTGAAGCACGCTGCGATGGCGGTCAACCGCTGCATCGCTCAGGCGTCCAGCCAAACGGGCGAGTTCGGCAACGAACACCATTCCGATCGAAATGGCAGCACCGTGACGCCACTTATAGCGTTCGGCTAGCTCGATGGCGTGCCCTAGAGTGTGTCCGTAATTCAGAATTTCACGAAGGCCAGACTCCTTGAAGTCTTCGCCAACCACGCGCGCCTTGATAGCAACCGAGCGTTCAATCAATTCGGCAAAGACATCTGATTTAGAGTCTGTTGCAACGGCAACGTCAGCCTCGATGAGTTCAAGGATTCTCTCGTCGGCGATCAAGCCGTACTTGACCACTTCACCGAAACCGGCCAGTATTTCGTTTTGTGGAAGCGACTGAAGAGTGTCTAGGTCGATGATCACTGCTGACGGTGCGTAGAAGCAGCCGACCAAGTTCTTACCCTCGGCCGTGTTGATGCCGGTCTTACCGCCGATTGCGGCGTCAACCATCGCCAGCAACGTCGTTGGAACCTGAATGAGTTTCACGCCGCGCAGCCAGGTCGCTGCAACAAAACCGGCGAGGTCGGTGGTTGAACCGCCACCAAAGCCGACCACTGCATCACTGCGGGTGAAATCTGCCTGACCCAAGACGCCCCAACAAAATGCGGCAACCTCGACGCGCTTGGCGTCCTCGCTGTCAGGAACACCGGCCAGGATGGTCTCGTAGCCCTGTTCATCGAGGGTTGCTTTAAGGAGTTCGGCGCTGGCAGCCAGCCCAACCGGGTGCACCACCAACACTTTCTTCACTGCAGTACCGAGGGCCTTGCCCACTTCGCCGAGAAGCGCGCGACCGATGGTGATGTCGTAAGGGTCCACGCCCTTGACTTGAATGGTCTTGGTGGCTGACATTACTTACCTAGCTTCTTTAGAATCTCTTGAATGCTTGCGCTGATTGGTTGGCCCGATGTGTTGATTTCAAAGTCTGCCGTCTCCTCGTAGAGCGGTCTGCGTTCCGCATAGATCCTGCGCCAGTCTTCGACACCGTTTTGAATGAGTGGTCTATTTCCATGTCTGAGTCGAGAAGCGATGTGTTTGCCATCGGTTGAAAGGTAGATCACCGTGGCATCCTTGAGCCTTCGCCTGGTGACAGCGCTAAGGATGGCACCCCCGCCGGTTGCCACCACGGCTGCTTCTGAAATTGCTTTCTCCATGGCTTTTTCCTCGAGCTGCCTAAACTGGGCTTCGCCGCGCTCTTCAAAGATGGCTGGAATCGGCCCGTGCTCATCGGTAATCAATGTGTCCGAATCGACGAACGGTAGACCAAGAACCTTCGCCAGCTTGCGACCAATCGTGGTCTTCCCAACACCCATTGGGCCAATTAGGACAATGACTTCGTTGGCCTGTGGCAATTTAGATGCTTGGGGCGACGAATGAGGTCAATACTGCGGGAATATTTGCCAGGTAACTCGTCAAATTGCGCTTGGTTTCGGAAACAGAATCGCCACCGAACTTCTCGAGTACCGAGTTTGCGATGACCAGGGCGACCATCGCTTCGGCAACAACGCCGGCAGCCGGAACGGCACAAACATCTGATCGCTGGTGATGGGCCTTGGCGGCTTCGCCTGTGGCGACATCGATGGTTGCCAGCGCCTTCGGAATAGTTGAGATTGGCTTCATGGCTGCGCGAATGCGCAGGATGTCACCATTGCTCATGCCGCCCTCGATTCCACCCGCGCGGCCAGAAAGACGTCGAACGACACCATCTGCATCTCGCTCAAGTTCGTCGTGAGCGACCGAGCCACGTCGGCGCGCGGTTTCAAAACCATCACCAACCTCGACGCCCTTGATGGCCTGAATTCCCATGAGCGCACCGGCAAGCTGAGAGTCGAGGCGACGGTCCCAATGAACGAACGTACCCAAGCCTGGTGGAAGCCCGTAGACCAAGGTTTCAACAACGCCACCGAGGGTGTCGCCATCTTTGTGGCACTGGTCAACTTCTGCGACCATCGCATCCGACAAGGCCTTGTCGAAGCAACGCATCGGATCTTCGTCCAGCTTGTCAACGTCGGCCGGAATCGGTAAAGCCGAACCCATCGGCGCCATGACCGGTCCGATGCCTACGGTGTGGGTAACTAGGTAAATTCCAAGTTCATTTAGGAACGCCGATGCAACGGCTCCGAGGGCAACGCGTGCGGCGGTCTCACGGGCACTAGCACGCTCGAGAACCGGTCGAGAGTCGAGAAATCCATACTTCTGCATACCGGTGAAGTCTGCGTGACCTGGGCGAGGGCGAGTTAGTGCTTCGGCGCGGGCACCGGTCAACTTCTCCGGGGCAACCGGGTCGGCGGACATTACGTCTTGCCACTTTGGCCACTCGGTGTTTTCTACGGTGATTGCAACCGGCCCACCCATGGTTAGTCCGTGACGGACGCCACCACTTAGTGACACCACATCCTGCTCAAACTTCATGCGAGCACCACGGCCATAACCGAGTCGACGACGGGCGAGTGCGTCCTGCACATCAGCGGTCGTGATGTTTACTCCTGCGGGCAAACCCTCAAGAACGGCAACTAATTCGGGGCCGTGCGACTCCCCTGCGGTGATCCAACGTAGCATTTTCTAATTGTGCCACACCAGCCATAGCCAGCCGGCCGATTTCGAGGCCAATTTACTGGACTTTTAGCGAGTCCTACTGGGCGTCTTCGACTGCAATTTGCATCGCCGAGACTACCGCGATCTCGTTTGGAAGCTCCTTCTCTGGAGAACCGCTCGTGAAGATGCGAATCTGGGCAACTGCTTGCCAAATCAACATGTCCAAACCGCTAATCGTGCGTTTGCCCTTGACTGACCAGGCGGCTGCGAGCTTTGAAGGCCAAGGATGGTAAGCCACGTCGAGAAGTGCACCCTTAGGTTTCCAGAACATTGCGCGTGCTAATTTTTCAGCCTGCTTATCGATCGAACCGGCTGGCAGCGTCGAGATGGTCAAGTTCGAAACGCGGCTGGCTGCTCTGAGACCACCAGCGGTTTTTGTCTTCAAACCGACTTTTTTTCCTAACGACAACAGCTCCGCCCGAGACTTTTTGTTCCTTGCCAATACTTCAACTTGGGCGCCGGGGGCGAGAACACTGAGCGCAACCATCGCCGATGTTGCCGTTGCTCCAGAGCCCAGGATCAGTGCGTGCTTGATTTGGCCGATTCTTGCTCCGAGTATCGCTTCGACAATGCCGAATACATCGGTGTTGTAACCGTGCCATTTGCCAAATTCATCGAGGTAGAGGGTATTCGTGGCGCCGGTCAGGCGTGCGTAGTCGTCGAGTACATCGGCGAATCTACTTGCCTCCTCCTTGAGTGGCATAGTGACCGAAAATCCATTCCAGTCTGAGTCGAGGCCTGCGAGAAATGTGCGCAGCAGACCCTTTTGAACTTCGGCGCGTCCGTACTCCCAGTTGAGGCCCAAAACGCGGTATGCAGCCAAATGAATTGCCGGAGACTTCGAATGGTCAATTGGCGAACCTAGAACCGCAAACCGTTTACTCATAACCCGGGTGCTCCTTCATCCATGCTCGCCAAATTGCAACGGCTTTCTCATGCTCGGCAAAAGTTGTGCTGAACACAGTCTCACCAGTTTCTAAGTTGATTGCACAGAAGTAAAGCCAACTACCAGCGGCTGGGTGAAGCGCAGCATCAATAGCGATGGCTCCGGGGGCACTGATTGGCCCAATCGGCAAACCTTCATGCAGGTAGGTGTTGTATCCATTGTTGTTGGCACGGTCGGCAACAGTTGTGTTAACCGTGTTTCCGTTGACTCCGTAGCTCACTGTGGCGTCCGACTGAAGGTGCATGCCAGCCTTTATGCGGTTGAGGAACACGCGGCTCACTTTGTAGAAATCTGGTTCGAGGCGTGCCTCTTTCTGAATCACCGATGCCAAGGTTAGGACTCTATTGCGGTCAGCATTCGAAACACCGAACTTATCCAGCTCTTCTTGCATACGCAAAACCATGGTCTGAAGAATCTTCTCGGCTGTTGACTTGGGTGAGAACGTGTAGGTAGCCGGAAAAAGGTAACCCTCGACCGACACTGCATCCGCGGGCAGACCAATTTGTCCATGTTTGGCAGCGGACTGGAAGTCGGAAACTGGCAATCCGGTTTTCTTCGAAAGCAGATCGAAGATTATGCTCGCTCGCAAGCCCTCTTTGATAGTGATTCGGCTGGTGATCGAAGCGTTGGGGTCAAGCAACGCATCCAGAGCTGCGCGCGAAGACATGTGCAGCTTGAGTCTGTATGACCCCGGGTAGAACTTCGGGTTTGAATCAAGAATCAACTTATAAATTGTTCTGAAGTTCTTGACTACGCCCATTTCAACCAACGAGTTCGCCACATCTTCACCGGTATCGCCAGGATTGATTTCGACCAGCACCGAACTGTAACCAGCGCCTTGGTAGTCGTTTCCAGCCAGCTGATCGAAGGATGATCTAATAAAAGATCGATTTGCAACGCCGAGGATTACCACGAGGATCAGCAGACCAGAAATCGCTACCAGTCGACGGCGTCTTAAAAACACGTTCTTAGGCATCAAAGTCCTCTAGTGCAATTCCTGGTAACCGATCGGAATTCTTTTCCATCGCGAGAGCCTGCTCGAGAATCATGGTGGCCGCAATTTGGTCGATTACCTTACGGCCATCCTTAGAGTTCTTGCCTGAGCTTCGCAAAGCCGCACTCGCAGAAACCGTGGTTAACCGCTCATCAATAAGTCGAACGCTCACATCGCAGGCACCTGCAAGCTCTTCAGCTAATCCGAGGGCGTCTTGGGTCGAGGCTGTGCTGGACCCGGCCATCGAAATGGGCAACCCCACATAGATCTCGAGTAGATCCTGTTCGGCAACGGCGTCGAGAATCAACTTCACCGATGCAGAATTTTCGGTCTGACGCGCAACGTTTTGAAGTGGCGAAGCTAAGATTCCGTGCAAATCAGATAAAGCCAGGCCGATACGAACCTTGCCTACGTCAACAGCGAGTCGACGACCGGTGCGCACTAGGCTCCCAGCGCTCCACGAATGGCGCTGATGGCTTCGGAAATCTTAGAAGCGTCGCTACCGCCACCCTGAGCGAGGTCATCCTTACCGCCGCCGCCACCGCCGAGAACCTGGCTTGCAGTGCGGACCAGATTTCCCGCCTTGTGACCGACCGCTCGAGCTGAATCGGTAGTGGCGATCAAAACCATCGGCTTCTCGGCAACCACACCAAGGAGAGCAACGACAGCGCTTTCTCCACTGAGCTGCTCGCGAATCTGAGTCGCAAGTCCGCGCAGGTCATCGACCGAAGCCAATTCGCCAAGATTTGCTTCGACAAACTTCGTAGAACCGATTGACTGCGCTGCACTGATCAATTCAGGGATGCGAGTTGCCAGTTGAGCGGCCTGAACCTGAGCTAGCTTGCGCTGAGCAATCTTCAACTCTTCAATGGTTGCGGTGAGTCGTTCTTCAATCTCGGCACGCGGGCTTTTCAGGGCCTCGCCTAGACGCGCGACCAATGCACGTTCGGTAGCCAGCGAACGGAATGCCTCGATGCCAACCAAGGCCTCGATTCGGCGAGAACCGGAGCCAACCGAAGATTCACCGGTGATTGAAACCAAGCCAACCTGAGAGCTGTGTGAAACGTGAGTTCCACCACAAAGTTCGCGTGACCAAGGGCCGCCAACTTCGATGACACGAACGCTTTCGTCGTAGGTCTCACCGAATAGAGCAACCGCACCCCATTCGCGTGCCTCTGGCAAGCTCATGTACTGCGAGCTAACAGCCAAATTGCGCCTAATGGCGAGGTTGGTAACTTCTTCGATCTCACTTCGGGTCTCTAGTGAAAGTGCCTGAGCCCAAGCAAAGTCAAGGCGTAGGTATCCAGGCTTGTTGTATGAGCCGCTCTGCAGCGCTGATGGGCCTAGGACTTGTCGCAGAGCCGCGTGAACGATGTGGGTTCCAGAGTGTGCCTGGCAGGCACCGATGCGCCAGTCTTCGTCGACGTCGGTCTGAGCCTTTGCTCCAACCGACACCTCACCAGAACGAACCAATACCTTGTGGCTAATCAGGCCCTTGATTGGCTTCTGAACGTCAATTACTTCAAGCGAGAAGCCATCTCCGTGAATGATTCCGGCGTCGGAATCCTGACCACCAGATTCGGCGTAGAAGGAAGTTTCATCGAGGATTACCTCGGCGATTTGGCCCGAAACTGCAACCGAGGCATCCTTGCCATCAACAATGAGGCCGAGGACTCGACCGTCAGAGCTGAGCGATTCATAGCCGCTGAACTTGGTTACACCTTGAGCGCGGAAGGCCGAGTAGACCGAAAGGTCGGTTCCACCGAGCTTCTTTTCACGAGCATCCGCCTTGGCACGGTCACGCTGTTCAGCCATGAGCGCCTTGAAGCCGTCTCGATCGACACTTAGACCGGCTTCTTCAGCAACCTCGAGGGTCAAGTCAATTGGAAAGCCATAGGTGTCGTGCAGCAAGAATGCGGCATCTCCCATGAGCTGCTTGCCACCACCCTTTTTAGCGTTGGCAATCGCTTCATCAAGAAAAACGGTGCCGGAAACAAGAGTGCGCAAGAAGGTATCTTCTTCGGCAATGGCCGTCTTTAGAATTCGGTCGAAGTCTGTTTCAAGCTCCGGGTACGCCGACTTCATCGCTTCCTTTGAAGCGGTGAAAAGTGCAGTGAAGGTTGGGGCCTCCACGCCAAGCAATCTCATGGCTCGAACCGAGCGACGCAGCAAACGGCGAAGAACGTATCCGCGACCATCGTTGGCCGGGGTGACGCCGTCACCGATGAGCATCAGTGCAGATCTGATGTGGTCGGCGACCACACGCATACGAACGTCATCTTCAACGCTCGCACCGTAAGTCTTACCCGAAAGTGTGGCGGCTAGGTCGAGTACCGGACGAACCTGATCGATTTCGTAAAGATTCTCTACGCCCTGCATCAGGAACGCGACTCGCTCGAGACCCATTCCGGTGTCGATGTTCTTCTTTGGAAGCTCTCGAAGGATTTCGAAGTTGTCCTTGCCGGTCCCCTGACCGCGCTCGAACTGCATGAAAACCAGGTTCCAAATTTCGATGTAGCGGTCTTCGTCGGCTTCTGGGCCACCCTCGCGACCGTAGGCAGGACCTCGGTCATAGTAGATCTCAGAGCATGGTCCAGCTGGTCCAGGTTGCCCGGTAGACCAGTAGTTGTCCTTCATTCCGCGACGCTGAATGCGTTCCATTGGAATGCCGGCGACTTCACGCCAGATTGAAATTGATTCGTCGTCATCTTGAAAGACGGTCACCCAGAGGAGTTGCTTGTCGAGCTCGAGCCCGCCCTCTGACTGTGGCTTGGTCAAGAACTCCCAAGCGAAGGTGATGGCTTCCTTTTTGAAATAGTCACCGAAAGAGAAGTTGCCATTCATCTGGAAGAAGGTTCCGTGGCGAGTTGTCTTGCCAACCTCTTCGATGTCGAGTGTGCGAACACACTTCTGAACGCTGGTGGCGCGCTTAAATGGAGCGGGAACTAGTCCGCTCATGTATGGAATGAACGGCACCATGCCGGCGACGGTGAAGAGAAGTGAAGGGTCTTCGCTAATCAGCGAAGCTGAAGGAACAACGGTGTGGCCCTTGCTCTCGAAAAAGTCCAGCCAGCGTTGGCGAATTTCAGCGGTCTGCATGTTTTAGATGCTGGCAGTAGCGCTCGAAGAGTCTGAAGACTTCTTCTCGGCTGCGATCTCTGCTTCGCGCTCACGGAAGCCTTCAACAACTACGTCGCTAAGTTCACGCACGCGCACCATGACATCGTCAACGATTGCCTTGGTTTTTGGGTTTTCCTGCAGCTGCTTGGCGGCTACGAGGCCGGCGGCGATTCCGGTTACAAACCAAAATGCTTTCTTCATGGCTTTACCTACTTCTTTTTGCCGAGCAGAGCGCTTCTTAGAGCCTGAGTCAGGCCTGCAATTTTAACGAGGGGTGAGCCCAGCGTTGCCGAAAATACGGCGACGAGTGAGCTCACGTTTGTGGTGACCTCTGAGATGTTCTCAGTGATCTTGTCTACCTTGGCCAACTGTTTGTTGGTTGCGGTGACGGTGTCGGTAAGTTCAGAGAGAAGTGGAGACACGGTCTGGTTGAGGTCGCGAATTGAATTGCGAGTCTCATCTAGAACGCGTCCAAGCTTTAGCAATGGCACAGCAACAAATAGCACCAAAAGGACGAATCCTCCGGCTGCAATGATTGCTGCTACGTCTCCACCGCTCATCTGAACTCCTAAACCGATTTTATTTATCGAGCTGCGTAGTACTCAACAACAAGCTGAACTTCACAGGTAACTGGAACCTCGGCGCGCTTTGGGCGGCGCACAAGAGAAACCTGAAGCTTGTCTAGCTGAACATCTAGGTAACCAGGAACCGGAGGAAGAACATCGACGTGACCGCCGGCTGCTGCAACCTGGAACGGTTCGGTGATTTCGCTCTTCTCGTGCACGTGCACAAGCTGTCCTGGCTTTACGCGGAATGATGGACGGTCAACGCGCTCACCATTTACAAGGATGTGGCGGTGAACAACCATCTGACGAGCCTGAGCGATGGTACGTGCGATACCCGCACGAAGAACAATCGCGTCGAGACGCATCTCTAGTAGCTCTACTAGGTTTTCACCAGTTAGGCCATCTGCGCGCTTTGCTTCCTGGAAGGTCTTGCGAAGCTGAGCCTCACGAATACCGTACTGGGCGCGTAGACGCTGCTTCTCGCGAAGACGCACGGCGTAGTCGCTGTCAGCCTTCTTCTTGGTGCGGCCGTGCTCACCTGGAGCGTATGGAC
>CANGGL010000025.1 GCA_947453465.1 Microbacteriaceae bacterium
TGAACTAGAATCTTCTAGTTACAACAAGCCGAAGTGGCGAAATGGCAGACGCGGAGCACTCAAAATGCTTTTCCGAAAGGAGTGCGGGTTCAAGTCCCGCCTTCGGCACGTAAAGACAGAAAATCCCCGGGAAATATACCCGGGGATTTTCTGCTTTCCGTGCCAGTTTGCTAGGCAAACTTTACGGCCACCATTATTTAGAAACATTTAAAGCAGAAATCCCTCAGGTACTAGACCTGAGGGATTTCTTCATTTCTGTATTTAGATGTTCTGGTAACCAGGTGCTGCGCCGTTTACGGCATCGCCCACGCGGTGAACGCGAAGGCTGTTGGTTGAACCAGGAATGCCAGGAGGGGTTCCTGCAACCACAACGACTTCCTCGCCCTGCTTGGCTAGACCCTGTGCAAGCACGATCTCGTCAACCTGGTGCATCATTTCATCGGTGTGCTTCACTGGCGCTACTAGGAACGTGTGTGCACCCCAGACGAGTGATAGGCGGTTGCGAACGGTCTCGCTTGGAGTGAAGGCCAGGGTTGGAACCGAGGAACGTAGGCGTGACACTCGACGCAGCGAGTCGCCAGACTCGGTGAACACTGCCACGTAACGTGACCCCAACAGCTCTGCAATCTCAACGGCGGCTAGTGAAACAGCGCCTGAGTGTGTGTGAGGGCGGGTGCCAAGGGCCGGGATGCGGTCCAGGCCGTTCTCTTCGGTTGACTCGATGATTCGGGCCATCGCCTCAACGGTCTCGACTGGCCACTTGCCAACTGAGGTCTCACCAGAAAGCATTACCGCGTCAGCACCATCAAGGATGGCGTTTGCGACGTCAGATGCCTCTGCGCGAGTCGGGCGTGAGTTTTCGATCATGGTTTCAAGCATCTGAGTTGCCACGATTACAGGCTTTGCCCAGCGACGAGCAAGCTCAACGGCACGCTTCTGAACTAGTGGAACGTCTTCGAATGGAAGCTCTACACCTAGGTCGCCACGGGCAACCATGATGCCGTCAAATGCGTCGATGATCTCTTCGAGAGCTTCGACTGCCTGAGGCTTCTCAATCTTGGCGATAACCGGCAGGAACTTGCCCTCTTCGGTCATGATTTCGTGAACGCGAACAATGTCGCTGGCGTTGCGAACGAAGGAAAGCGCAATCATGTCTGCGCCTAGCTTGATTGCCCAGCGAAGGTCGGCTTCATCCTTCTCTGACAGAGCAGGAACGTTTACGGCAACGCCTGGAAGGTTGATGCCCTTGTTGTTTGAAACGAAGCCCGGAATCTCAACCACAGTGGTCACGGTGTCCGCGGTAACTTCGGTTGCTTTTAGGGTTACTTTGCCATCATCGATTAGTAGCAAGTCGCCAGGCTTTACATCGCCACAAAGACCCTTGAAGGTTGTGCCACAGATGTCCTTGGTGCCTTCAACCTCGTTGATGGTGATCTTGAAGATGTCACCCTTTTCGAGCATGTGCGGGCCGGCCACAAACTTAGCCAAACGGATCTTTGGACCCTGTAGGTCAACGAAGATTCCGACTGGCTTGTTCACATCGGCTGCGGCCTTACGAACGGTGTGGTAGATCTCCTCGTGCACGTCATAGCTGCCGTGGCTCAGGTTCATGCGAGCAACGTCTACACCGGCTTCGATAATTGCGCGAATGTTCTCATAGCTGGAGGTTGCCGGCCCTAGGGTGGCAACAATCTTTGCGCGTCTCATTTGTTCCTTTTTCGTTGGGTTCTCGACAATTTTGCCGAGAAGGTTCTAATAGTTGACTGAGAAAGCTTTGTCGGTTGGCTTGACTGGAGCTGGCAGCTCCGTCTGACCTTCCAGGTACTGGTCTACCGCAGCTGCCGCGGCGCGACCTTCGGCAATAGCCCAGACGATGAGGCTCTGGCCACGGCCAGCATCACCGGCAACAAATACACCGTCGGCGTTGGTTGACCACTTCGAATCACGGGCAAGGTTTCCGCGTGAATCAAGGTCGGTGTTTGACTGCTCGGCAATCAAATCTCCCTCGACACCGGTAAAGCCAAGTGCCAAGAAGACCAGGTCGGCTGGGATGATTCGCTCGGTGCCGGCCTTAGGCAGGCGCTTACCATCGACGAATTCTGTGTCGGCAACCTTTACGCCGGTCAGCTTCCCGTTCTCCCCCACAAATTCAACGGTCGAATGCAAGTACATGCGCTCACCGAACTCTTCGTGAGCCGAAGCTACTTCGAAGAGGGTTGGGAAGGTTGGCCAAGGCTGGTTGCCTGGGCGCTCGGCTGGAGGCTGCTTTCCGATCGCCAGGGTGGTGACCGAAATTGCTCCTTGTCGAGTCGATGTACCGAGGCAGTCTGCTCCGGTGTCGCCGCCGCCGAGGATCACGACATTCTTACCATCGGCAATGATTTGATCTGCTACTGCCTCGCCGGCTACTGCGCGGTTGGCCTGAACTAGGTAATCCATGGCGAAGTGAACGCCCTCAAGCTCGCGGCCGGCAACGTTCAAATCGCGTGGCTTGGTTGCTCCGGTGGTTACAACAACCGCATCAAATCGTGAACGCAAGTCTTCCCAGGTGATGTCCACGCCAATGTTTACGCCGGTACGGAAGCGAGTACCCTCGGCTTCCATCTGAGAAATGCGACGATCGATGTGGCGCTTTTCCATCTTGAAATCTGGAATTCCGTAACGAAGCAGACCGCCGATTTTGTCATCGCGTTCGTACACGGCAACGGTGTGTCCGGCACGGGTCAACTGCTGAGCGGCGGCCAGACCGGCAGGACCTGAACCGACAACGGCTACGGTCTTGCCGGTTAGACGCTCTGGTGCGTGAGCCTCAACCCAGTCATTTTCGAAGGCCTGGTCGATGATTGAAACCTCGACCTCCTTGATGGTGACCGCAGGCTGGTTGATGCCGAGAACACACGAGCTTTCGCAAGGCGCTGGGCATAGTCGGCCAGTGAACTCAGGGAAGTTATTGGTGGCGTGAAGTCTTTCGATTGCACCCTTGCCATCGTTTCTCCAGGTGAGGTCGTTCCACTCTGGAATCAAGTTGCCAAGCGGGCAACCCTGGTGACAGAAAGGTACTCCACAGTCCATGCAACGACCAGCCTGCTGCTGCAGGGTGCCCTTATCGCGCTTCTCGTAGACTTCCTTCCAGTCCATGATGCGTACCTCAACCGGGCGACGTTTTGCCGTTTCTCGGTTGGTTACTTTTAGAAATCCGCGTGGATCAGCCATTAGTGACCTCCAAAATCTGCTGCCAGACGCTGTCGCTGTCTGGGTCGACACCATTTGCTGCTGCTGTGGCACGGATGGCAAGCACGCTTGCATAGTCGCGAGGAAGGACACGAACGAAGTGCTTAACCTCGTTGGCGAAATCTGCCAGGAACTTCTGCGCGAGCGCCGAACCGGTCTCAGCAAGGTGAGCCTCTAGCAACGTCTTTAGCTTGGCCTCATCCTCGGCCTCGAGTGCACCGATGTGAAGTTCACCGGCGGCAAGAGCCTCGTGGTTCATGCGGTCGCCGCGAAGCTTGTAGATGTAAGCCACACCGCCAGACATGCCTGCACCTAGGTTTCGTCCGGTTGGTCCGAGGATTACAGCGGTACCACCGGTCATGTATTCGAGTGCGTGGTCGCCCACACCCTCGACGACTGCACTAACACCAGAGTTTCGAACCAAGAAACGCTCTCCGACGATGCCACGCAAGTAGATGTTTCCACTGGTGGCGCCATAACCGATAACGTTGCCGGCGATGATATTGTCCTCAGCCGGGAAAACGCTCAGCTTGCTCGGGTGCACCACGATTGTTCCGCCCGAGAGCCCCTTACCGACGTAGTCGTTCGAGTCTCCTTCGAGAGTCAACTTGATGCCCTGTGGCACAAAGGCGCCGAATGACTGACCCGCTGAACCGGTCAACTTGATGTCGATGGTTCCTGAAGGTAACGCGTCAGCACCGAAGCGCTTGGTTAGCTCATTGCCCAACATCGTGCCCACGGCCTGGTCAACGTTTGTGATTGGCAGCTCGATCTTGACCGGCTGAGCGTCGTTTAGAGCGGCTCCAGCGGCTGCAATCAGCTTGTGGTCAAAGTGCTTCTCAAGTTCGTGATCCTGCACGGTAGTGCGGCGACGTGAAGAATCCGGTGACACCGATGCGGCGGCAAGGATTGGAGTCAGGTCTAGACCGTCAGCCTTCCAGTGCTGGATGGCACGGTTCACATCGATCAATTCGACACGACCAATTGCCTCGTCGATTGATCGGAAACCGAGAGCGGCTAGATACTCGCGAACCTCTTCGGCCAAGAATTCGAAGAAGGTTTCGACGAATTCTGGCTTTCCGGTGAAGCGAGCACGAAGAGTCGGGTTCTGAGTAGCGATACCAACCGGGCAAGTGTCTAGGTGGCAAACGCGCATCAAGATGCAACCCTCGACCACTAGCGGAGCGGTAGCAAAACCAAACTCCTCAGCGCCGAGCAGAGCCGCAACAATTACGTCGCGACCGGTCTTCATCTGGCCATCGACCTGAACTGAGACGCGGTCACGAAGACCGTTCAGCATCAGCGTCTGCTGGGCCTCGGCCAAGCCAAGCTCCCATGGGGTTCCGGCATGCTTCAAAGAGTTCAACGGGCTCGCGCCGGTTCCACCATCGAAACCTGAAACGAGAATCACATCGGCCTTTGCCTTGGCGACACCGGCTGCAACGGTACCGATGCCAACCTGTGAAACCAATTTCACGTGCACTCTAGCCTGGCGGTTAGCGCGCTTCACATCGAAAATCAATTGCTTGAGGTCTTCGATCGAGTAGATGTCGTGGTGAGGCGGTGGAGAGATAAGACCCACACCAGGTGTTGAGTGACGGGTCTTAGCGATCCATGGGTAAACCTTGTTAGGTGGCAACTGGCCACCCTCACCAGGTTTTGCGCCCTGAGCCATCTTGATCTGGATGTCGTCGGCGTGGGTTAGGTACATGCTGGTGACGCCAAAACGGCCAGAGGCAACCTGCTTGATTGAGCTGCGGCGTTTAGGGTCGAGTAAACGCTCGACATCCTCGCCACCCTCACCGGTATTTGACTTGCCACCGATGTTGTTCATCGCAATCGCAAGGGTCTCGTGTGCCTCTGGCGAGATTGAGCCATAAGACATGGCGCCGGTTGAGAAGCGCTTGATGATTGCAGAGATTGGCTCAACTTCTTCGATTGGGACCGCTGGGCGGACACCCTCACGAAGAGTGAACAGACCACGAAGCGTCATCAAGTTCTCGGCCTGGTCATCAACAGACTTGGTGTACTCGCGGAACAGGTCGTACTGCTTGGTGCGAGTTGAGTGCTGAAGCTTGAAAACGGTCTCAGGGTTGAACAGGTGCGGTGGGCCTTCGCGGCGCCACTGGTACTCGCCACCGGTCTCCAGCTGCTCGTGAACGTTGGTCGCACGCTCAACCGGGTATGCCTTGGTGTGGCGGTCGTTGTTCTCGTCGTGAATCACGTCAAGTCCGATTCCGCCCAGTTGGCTGGTGGTTCCGGTGAAGTAGGTGTCGACGAACTCTTGGCTGAGACCAATTGCTTCGAAGGTCTGTGCGCCCGAGTAAGAAGAAACGGTAGAGATACCCATCTTCGACATGATCTTTAGGACACCCTTGCCGAGACCCTTGATCAAGTTCTTTGAAGCCTGCTCGAAAGTCACGCCAACAATCTGCCCGGTCTTGACCATTTGTTCAACGGATTCCATGGCCAGGTATGGGTTTACCGCGGCAGCGCCATAGCCGATTAGTGCGGCTACGTGGTGAACCTCGCGGACATCGCCGGCTTCGACAACTAGGCCGACGCGGTTCCGAAGTCCCTGGCGAATCAGGTGGTGGTGAACGGCAGATGTCAGTAGCAGCGAAGGAATCGGAGCCGACTCGTAGCTGCTGTCACGGTCTGAAATAACGAGATAAGTTGCGCCTTCAGCGATTGCTTCTGTGACTTCCTCAAAGATTTCACGGATACGCGCGGCAAGGCCCTCGGCACCGTCATCGACACGATAAATACCCTTAACGGTGAAAGCCTGACCCACGCCTGGCTTTTCATCGATGTGCTTGATCTTGGCTAGTTCATCGTTGCTTAGAACAGGGAAGTCAAGGATGACCTGCTGTGCGTGCTCAGGGGTGGCCGTCAACACGTTGCGTGACGGACCAATGCCGGTGCTGAGAGAGGTAACGACCTCTTCGCGAATTGAATCAAGTGGCGGGTTGGTGACCTGCGCGAACTGCTGAACGAAGTAGTCAAAGAGCACGCGTGGGCGGTCAGAAATGGCTGCAATCGGGGTGTCTGAACCCATCGCTCCAAGTGGCTCTGCGCCGGTGCGTGCCATTGGGGCAAGCAAAATGCGCAGTTCTTCCTGGGTGTAGCCAAAGGTGCGCTGACGGCGATTTACCGAAGACGCGGTGTGAGCAATGTGCTCTCGGTCTGGCAGGTCCTTTAGATTGATGCGGTTGGCTTCAAGCCACTCACCCCAAGGTTCAAGTGCCGAAATCTCGGCCTTGATTTCGTTGTCGTCAATCAAACGTCCGTTGACGGTGTCAACCAAGAACATGCGGCCAGGCTGAAGACGGCCCTTGCGAACCACCTTGCTTGGGTCGATGTCTGCGACGCCAATCTCTGAGGCAAGAACCACGAGGCCATCGTCGGTGATTAGGTAGCGCCCCGGGCGAAGACCGTTGCGGTCAAGCGTTGCACCAACCAAAGAGCCATCGGTGAAGATAACCGCGGCTGGGCCGTCCCATGGCTCCATAAGCATCGAGTGGTACTCATAGAAGTTCTTTCGAGCTGCCTCGATATCGCTCTGCTTCTCCCAGGCTTCCGGGATCATCATCATCATTGCGTGAGGCAGTGAGCGGCCACCCATGTAAAGAAGTTCGACAACCTCATCGAATGAAGCAGAGTCACTGGCCCCAGGAGTAATGATCGGGGTTAGGCCCTTGAAGTCGCCAATCAGGTCACTTTCAAGCTGTGCCTCGCGGGCACGCATCCAGTTGGCATTGCCCTTCACCGTGTTGATTTCACCGTTGTGCGCAATCATGCGGAAGGGGTGAGCCAGCGGCCAGGACGGGAAAGTGTTGGTTGAGAAACGTGAGTGCACCAGCGCTAGAGCTGATTCGAAACGCTCGTCGCTCAGGTCAGGGTAAAACGGCTCAAGCTGCAAGGTGGTGACCATGCCCTTGTAGACGATGGTGCGTGCAGAAAGCGAAGGGTGATAAGCGCCGAGTTGACGCTCAGAGCGCTTGCGCAGGCGGAAGGCACGACGCTCAAGCTCCATGTCGGTGGCGTTGTCGTTTGAACCAACGAAAACCTGTCGAATCACCGGCATTGCCTCGCGAGCCAGGTCGCCAAGGTGCTCAGGGTTGGTCGGGACATCACGCCAACCTAGAACGGTTAGGTTCTCCTCGGTGGCAAGATCTGCAAAATTTGCCTCTAGGGTCTGTTCTTTGCCCGCCTCTAGGAAGACCAGTCCGGCGGCGTAGAAACCCTTTGCCGGCAGCTCGAAGTCGGTGACCGCGCGGAGGAATGAGTCAGGAATCTGAGTGAGGATACCGGCGCCATCACCGGTTCCGGCGTCTGAACCAACTGCACCGCGGTGCTCGAGGTTGCGAAGGGCGTTTAGTGCGGTGTCAACAATGTCGTGTCCAGGTGTGCCACGTAGGGTGGCAACCATGGCTAGACCACAAGCGTCTTTATCGCGAGATGGGTCATAGAGGCCGGATTTTGCAGGTGCAGTTCCAAAGCGCTCGAACGGCGACATTTCTGGCATGCCACACTCCAATCATTGATTATCAGAGGGACAACATTGGCCCGAACAAAAAAACCTACTAAAAGGCGTGGAGAAAACTCCAGACTTAGACTTCTGAGTCTACCTTAACTGCGGTTTCCGTCGCAGGCTTTGGCTCTTTTCCGGCCACATAGATGCTGGTCTCAAGACCAGGGTGTCTGCGGCTCTGTACGCGCCAAATCACGATAGCCACAGCGATGCCGATCAGCGCACTCCAGATGTTGGTGCGGAGACCCAAAAATACCTCGCTTGGGTCAATTCGAAGCGACTCGGTCCAAATTCTGCCGATTGAATAGTAGGCGATGTAGAGGGCAAATAGCTTGCCCCAGCGCAGGTCGTACTTGCCGTCAAGCCATAGCAACAAGACAACCCCGGCTAGGCTCCAGAGCGATTCGTAGAGAAAGGTTGGGTGGAACAAAACTCCGCCTGGCAAGCCAAGTGGGTAGGCCGCGTTGGTGGTGTCGATCTCAAGACCCCAAGGCAGTGTGGTTGGGGTGCCAAAAAGCTCCTGGTTGAAATAGTTGCCCCAGCGCCCCAATGCCTGAGCAAGGAGCACACCCGGAGCAACAGCATCAACGAATGACCATAGTCGAACGCCGGCGAAGCGAGAGCCCAGCCAAGCGCCGAAAATTCCAAATGCCAAGGCGCCGTAGATGGCCAGTCCGCCTTCCCAAACACGGAAAACAGCGGTTAGGTCCGCACCTTCATAGAAGTAGTCATTGATGTGGGTGACTACGTGAAATAGCCGACCACCAACGATGCCGAATGGCACTGCCCAGAGTGCGATGTCGATTGCAACACCGCTAACGCCGCCACGCTTGGTTAGGCGGTGGTTGGCTATCCAGATTGCAAAGATGATGCCGGCAAGAATACAGAGCGCATAGATGTGGACGCGAAAAGGGCCCACATCGAAGAAGCTAACGGTTGGGCTCGGAATGCTTGCCAGAATCTGAATCAATTTTGCTCCCTGTAGTTACTTCTTTAGTCTGGCGGAAAGTTCGATGACCTTTAACTTCAAGGCTTCGACACCGCCCTCAGCATATGCTCGCACGAAGGCCGAACCGACAATCGCACCATCTGAATAGGTGTTCACATCAACGACCTGGTCGGCTGTCGAAATGCCAATACCAACGGCGGTTTTTGCCGTCTCTGAAACTTCCCGGACCCTGGCCACCACTTTGCGGGCATTCGCATCTACCTCGGCGCGTGCGCCGGTGATACCCATGGTTGAAACAGCATAAACAAAGCCGCGGCTTAGATCTGAAGCGGTTTTCATGCGCTCTGGTGAAGAACTCGGGGTGCCTAAGAAGACGCGGTCGAGTGAGTACTTATCGGACGCCTCGAGCCATTCTTTGGCTTCATCGGGAATTAGATCCGGGGTGATTAGCCCTGCTCCCCCGGCTTCGGCTAGGTCTCGGGCAAAGTTTTCGACGCCATACTGCAACACCGGGTTCCAATAGGTCATCACCAAGACCGGGGTGTTAACCTCGGCGGTGATTTTGCGAACTGCGTCAAAGGTTTGCTTTAGCTTGAAACCATTTTCTAAGGCCTTCAGTGTTGCCTCTTGGATGACGATACCGTCCATTACTGGGTCGCTGTATGGAACACCCAGCTCTAGTACGTCGACTCCGTTCTGACACATCACAATTGAAGCTTCGATTGACCGCTCGAGGGTCGGGTAGCCGGCTGGGAAATAACCAATCAGAGAGCCGTTGCCTTCGACCTTGTTTTGCTCGAGGACAGCTGAAGTTCTGCTGTTCATTAGTGGCCACCCTTTGCAGTTTGAGCCTGCGCCGCATCTAACAAACCAAAGTACTTGCCGGCGGTTTCCATGTCTTTGTCGCCACGACCACTCAGGTTCACCAGGATTGAAGATCCCGTAGGGAGTTCTTTTCCAAGCTTGATTGTTCCGGCTAGAGCGTGAGCGGTTTCGATTGCCGGGATGATTCCCTCGGTACGGCTGAGTAGACGAAGTGCGTCCATAGCCTCTGCATCGGAGATTCCGCGGTATTCAACTCGACCGAGGTCCTTCAGCCAAGAGTGCTCAGGGCCAACGCCTGGGTAGTCCAAACCGGCTGAGATTGAGTGACTCTCCATGGTCTGGCCATCTTCATCCTGGAGCATGTAGCTGCGGGCTCCGTGAAGTACGCCAGGACGTCCGTAGTTGAGAGTTGCCGCGTGGCGCGGGGTGTCCATGCCGTCGCCGGCTGCTTCAAAACCAAACATTTTTACATCGGTGTCGTCTAGGAAAGCATGGAACAGGCCGATGGCGTTTGAACCGCCGCCGACGCAAGCTGCAAGCGCGGTTGGTAGGAAACCGAACTCATCAAGCATCTGCTGACGAGCCTCGGTGCCGATCACGCTGTGGAAGTCACGAACCATGGTTGGGAACGGGTGTGGCCCGGCCACTGTGCCGAGTAGGTAGTGGGTGTCTTCAACATTTGCCACCCAGTCTCGGAGGGCTTCGTTGATCGCATCCTTCAGGGTTCGGCTGCCGGTGGTAACCGGAATGACCTCTGCTCCGAGCAGCTTCATGCGGGCCACGTTTAGGGCCTGGCGCTCGGTGTCAACCTGGCCCATGTAGACCACGCAGTCGAGACCAAATAGCGCAGCTGCGGTGGCGCTTGCAACACCATGTTGGCCGGCACCGGTCTCGGCAATGATTCGAGTTTTTCCCATGCGCTTTGCGAGCAAAGCCTGGCCGATTACGTTATTGATTTTGTGCGAGCCGGTGTGGTTCAAGTCTTCACGCTTGAGAAAGACTCGCACGCCTGAACCGCAGTGCTCGGCAAAGCGCTTTGCCTCGGTGATGATCGAAGGGCGTCCGGTGTAAGTTCGGTGAAGTTCTGCTAGTTCGGCCGCAAAGGTCGGGTCTGCTTTGGCAACCTGGTAGGTGGCCTCTAGCTCGTCAAGCGCAGCGATGAGAGATTCGGGGACGAACCGCCCGCCGAACTCGCCGAAATACGGTCCAACATGGCTGCGAAGGTCTGACATGTGAATATCCTATGACTTGCCGGCTTGAAGAAATGACTGGAGCATCGCTGCCGGATCATTGGTGACCAGCGCCTCGCCCACGAGAGCAACGTCTGCACCTGCGGCTCGATAGTGCGCAACGTCATCGGCCGTACGGACTGCAGATTCGGCTACCTTGATAACGCCTTCTGGGATTAGATGCACAAGCCTGCCGAACAAATCGCGGTCGGTCTCAAAGGTTGATAGGTCGCGTGCGTTAACGCCGATCAACTTGGTGCCGACGTCTAGCGCTCGCTTAAGCTCGTCGCTGCTGTGTGTTTCAACGAAGGCGGTCATGCCAAGCTGTTCGGTGAAGTGCTTCAGACGTTCAATGTCTTTCTGGGCCAATCCGGCAACAATCAACAAGACGATGTCGGCGCCGGCAGCGCGTGCCTCGAGAATTTGGTACTCATTGGCGATGAAATCTTTGCGTAGTAGCGGCACAGAAACGCTCGCCCTAACTTCAACTAGATCAGTGAGGGAACCCTTGAACTTGCGTTCCTCGGTAAGCACCGAGATGGCTGATGCGCCATTGTCTGCATAAATTTTGGCGAGGGCGGCCGGGTCTGCGATTTCTGCCATTGCACCACGGCTAGGACTAGCGCGCTTTACCTCGGCAAGTATCTTGATTTGACTCGAAGGAGCCAAAAACTCGAGGGCATTTAGCGCCGGGGTTTGCGAAAGAGCATCTCTTTCAACCTTCTCAATCGGCGCGCTTTGGCGTCGAGTAAGAGCGTCCTCTATCGAACCCGCGAAGAGTTCCTCTAGCACTAGTGCTTGCTCTTGGCGCCGTTAACGCCGTAACCGGCTGCCTTTAGAACAAAGCCAAGCACGAGTCCAACTACGGCGAGGCCGGCTGAGGCCCAAACAAATACGGGCTGGTCAAACCAAAAGGCGAGAGTTCCGGTAGCGAAGGCAACCATGATTACGATTACGGCGGTCCATGAAGCTACTGAGTCTCCGTGACCGGTGTCGCCTACAGGAAGGTTTGCTTTGTCCGACATGATTGCCTTTCTAGAAATCTAAGTAAATCTTAGCAAGTGGCGGTGCGTTACCTGCGCTGCGAATCCCATATGCCAATCGCGTCATCGGGTTCTGCGATTTTGAGAGTTTTATTGGGAAGTTCGGTTTTTGAAGCGCGCTTTGGCCATCGGTGTGAGGCTATTGCCACCGTCAAACTCACCAGTAGCGTGGCAGACAAGGCGCCAATGAACAGGTAGGCCGAATTATCGGTGGTCACTGTGACGTTATCTATGCCGTGCGCCGCGGCAATGCCAGTCATCTGCTCTACCTGCTTTGCGAGGCCGCTGATGTCCTGTGCGCTAACGCGACCCAAGACCCACACGAGGGTGAGCCCGTTGATGGCAACTAAAAGCCAGCTGGTGATTCTGCGTGCCCAGAGACCCACAAAGGCGACGACGAATAAAGCCGCGAAGTTCAGCATCAACAGAGCAGAGAGGTTTCCATAGCTGGTGAGGCCATCAAAACTCGAGAGCTTCACAGTGTCGCCGTTTGGGCTCATCGATAGCGTGTACCAGGTTTGACTTGCACACACGTATGCGAAACCGGTGAAGGCGATCCAGAGCGTTAGAAGGCGGCCTTTAGTCATGAATGAGGGGCCCCTAGTCGATTCTTCGCGTCATGTGGTTGGCCGCAACTACCGCACGCATCGGCGCACCGGCTTTGGCAATGGTCTCGGCGTGCTCCGAAGTCGGAATCGAGTCCAGGACAATACCGGCGCCGGCTTGAACGTGAGCCTGGCCATCTCGGATGAAGGCGGTTCGAATGGCAATCGCCACATCGGCATTTCCTGCAAAGTCAAAGTAGCCGACCACTCCGCCGAATATTCCGCGGTTAGTAGTTTCGAGCTCATCGATGATTTCTAGTGCACGGGGCTTTGGTGCGCCCGAAAGAGTACCGGCCGGGAAGGTAGCCCTGAAGACATCAACCGGGGTCTGACCATCACGAATGTCACCCTCGACGGTAGACACCAAATGCATGATGTGACTAAAACGGTGAATCTTCATGAATTCGGTGACAGTAACAGAGCTTGGCTCGCATACCTTGAGCAAGTCGTTGCGGGCAAGATCTACCAGCATCAGATGCTCGGCTTTTTCCTTATTGTCATCCAGCAGGCTATCGGCAAATTCCTCGTCCTGCTCTGACCCCACTCCCCTAGGTCTTGAGCCCGCAATCGGGTGCATGATGGCATGTTTGCCAGTGACCGTGACCAAAGCCTCCGGTGAAGAACCAACCACCGAGTAGTCTCCGGATTCATCCTCGAAATTCAAGAGGTACATGTAGGGACTCGGGTTCAAAGCGCGGAGCACCCGGTATACGTCAAGCGGCGAAGCATTTAGTTCGTGGTCAAAGCGTTGTGACAAGACCACCTGGAAAACATCACCGGCACGCACGTACTGCTTTGAGGCTTCAACCGTCTCAATGAAATCTGCTTCGGCTACTCGACTCTTTGTGTTGGCCGCGGTGGTTAGGTCTACGTCGGCGAGCAATACCTGTGATGGTTTGAACAGGTCGCCGCGCATCTGATCGATTCGGTTGAGGGCATCACCGTAGGCCGCATCGAGGTCTACGCCATCTTCGACAAAGATGTTTGAAACCAACAAAATACTGCTGGTGTGATGATCCATGACCACAAGGTCCTGAAACATCGCCATCGCTGCAGTTGGGCTTGGGAAATCTTTGGTTGGGGCCGGGCCGAGCTTCTCAATTTCACGGATTACGTCCCAGGCGAGCAATCCAACGAGACCGCTGGTAAGTGGTGGAACCCCCGGCAGCGGGCTTGAAGTCCAAGCCTGCTGAATTTGGTTGATGGCGCCTAACGCTGTGTGCTCGAGCTGCGCAGTTGGGCTAGGTAAAGGGCTTAGGCCGCCGGCTGAGTGCCACTTCATCGTTCCGGATTCGGTCTGCAGAAGCGTGCCGCGATTATTTACACCGACGAAGCTGTATCTCGCCCAAACACCCTGTTCTGCTGATTCGAGAAGAAAACTGCCGGTCTTTTCAGCTGCGAGTTTCTCAAAAATTGATAGCGGAGTCTCGGTGGTTGAGAAAAGCGTTTCGATAACCGGAACAACTTTGTGATGCTTTGAAAGCTCAGTTACCTGTTGCAGCGTGAATTGAACCTTAGGCATCCGCTGCCTCTCCATCGGATGAAAGCTCGGCGGCGTTGGGAGCGATGTAGAGAGTGCTCACGTCGAAACAGGACTCGGCATCCGTGTGGCAGGCGGGGCCATTTTCGACCACCTTGATTAGTAATGTGTCGGCGTCACAGTCTGCCTCAATCGATACGACCACCTGAGTGTTTCCAGAGGTTGCGCCCTTGTGCCAGAGTTCGCTTCTTGATCTCGAGTAGAAAACAGTTTCGCCAATTTCCAGCGTTTGGCGCAAAGACTGCCGGTTCATCCAAGCCATCATCAGCACGCGACCGCTGTCATTGCTTTGAATAATTGCCGGGATGAGCCCTTGCTCGTTGTAGCTGAGGTTTTCGATTGCTGACTGGTCGAACGGCATGGTTATCTCGTCTCGTAACCGGCGGATTTCAAAGCCGCCTTGGCATCCTGAATTGAAACAGAACCTTCGTGGAAAATAGACGCCGCAAGAATTGCGTCTGCGCCGGCGGCAGCTGCCACCGGGAAGTCGGTTGCCTTACCGGCGCCGCCAGAAGCAATCACCGGAATCCTGGCTACTGCTCTGATATCTCGAATCATCTCTTCATCGAAGCCATTTCTGGTGCCGTCAGCATCGATGCTGTTTACGAGAAGCTCCCCAGCACCCAGCTCGATGGCCTGTCGAACCCAGGCGATTGCGTCGAGATTAGTCTCTTTTCGGCCACCGTGCGTAGTTACCACGTAGCCAGATTCGGTCAGCGGTGAGCGCTTCAGGTCGAGAGAAATGACCAGGACCTGGTTGCCGAAACGGTTTGCGATATCGTTCAGAAGTTGAGGATTGGTAATGCCTGCAGACCCAACGCTGATCTTGTCCGCGCCGGCACCCATGAGTTTGGCGACATCCTCTACCTCGCGGATTCCGCCACCTACGGTGAGCGGGATGAAAACTTGCTCGGCGCAGGCGGTCACCAAGTCATACATGGTTGACCGGTTGTCTACGGTTGCGTGCACATCTAGAAAGGTCAGCTCATCGGCGCCATCTGCGTAGTAGCGAGCGGCCAATTCGATCGGGTCACCGGCATCGCGCAAGTTCAAGAAGTTGACTCCCTTGACGACTCGGCCATCGGCCACATCGAGGCAGGGAATCACGCGAATCGAGAGAGGCATTAGATTCTCGCGGCGTGAATCGCGCTAACAAGAATCGCGCGGGCTCCAAGCTCATAGAGCTCATCCATCTTGGCGTTGATCTCTTTTGCCGGAACAAGTGATCGTACTGCAACCCAGTCTGAGTCACGCATCGGTGAAATTGTTGGAGATTCGATGCCCGGTGTGATTGCCGAAGCCTGTGCCACAAGGTCGGCCGGGCAGTCGTAATCAAAAATCACATATTCTCTTGCCACAAGGACACCCTGCATACGACGAAGCAACTGCATGTGATCTGCGGTGCGATTCGGCGCCACGATCAATTGGGCTGAGCTCTCGAGAATAACCGGTCCGAAGATTTCTAGACCCGCCTGACGAAGGGTGTTTCCGGTCGAAACCACATCTGCAACTGCATCGGCTACGCCCAAACGGACGGCCACTTCAACCGCGCCATCAAGTTGAACCAATTCCACGTTTACACCCTCGGCACGGAGGAAGTCCTCTACCAAGTGCGGGTAAGCAGTCGCCACGCGCATGCCTTCTAGGTCCTTGATGGACTTGAACTGACCAACCGGGCCGGCAAAACGGAAGGTGGAACCACCGAAACCTAGATCGGCCACGCTCTCGGCCTTCGATCGGCTGTCGAGCAACAAATCAAGCCCGGTAAAGCCGACATCCAGCGAACCGGCGCCAACATAGGTGGCGATGTCGCGCGGGCGAAGGTAGAAGAACTCGATGCCGTGAGTTTGATCAACTACGTGAAGGTCTTTAGGGTCACGGCGAACGGTGTAGCCGGCCTCTTTGAGCATGAGGATGGCAGATTCAGAAAGGATGCCCTTGTTTGGGACGGCAACTCTAAGCAATGTCGTCTCTTTCGTTTTGAAAGGTTTTTAGAAGAATCGTTCTAGGTCTTTTAGGGTGATGCCCTTGGCAGTCATCATTACCTGAAGGTGATAAATCAGCTGCGAAATCTCTTCGGCTGTGCGTTCGTTGCCTTCGTGTTCAGCGGCCATCCAAACCTCGGCCGCCTCTTCGACAACCTTTTTACCGATGGTATGCACGCCAGCATCGAGCCACTTTACGGTTTCAGAACCGGCCGGGCGGGTGGCTGCCTTTTCGCTAATTTCTGCGAAAAGCTGATCAAACGACTTCATACAACCAGTCTAGTGCCGGTGCTTGATGCCCGAATTGGCTAGTTGCCTTAGGTTTTCGATCTGATTGGCGCGGTCCTCGGCCTTGAATACGGCACTACCAGCAACGAAAGTGTCGGCACCTAGCTCGGCAACGCGGGCGATGTTGGTCTCATCGATTCCACCGTCAACCTGAAGCCAGACGTCGATTTTTTCGGCATCGATCTTGCGACGAGCCTTAGAAACCTTGGTCAGCGTATCTTCAATTAGGCCCTGTCCCCCAAAGCCTGGCTCAACCGTCATCACAAGCAATTGATCAAATTCGTGCAGGATTTCAAGGAACGGTTCCACCTCGGTACCTGGCTTGATGGCCACTCCCGCGCGGGCGCCAATTGAACGTAGCGCGCGAGCGAGTTGGACCGGGTTCTCTGAAGCCTCGGCGTGAAAGGTTACCGAGTAGGCACCGGTTTCGGCGTAACCAGGACCCCATTTGTCAACGTTGGCGATCATTAGGTGAATGTCAAGTGGCTTGGGAGCAATCTGCTGCATGCGGGCAACCATCGG
This sequence comes from Microbacteriaceae bacterium, assembly GCA_947453465.1. Taxonomy (GTDB): domain Bacteria; phylum Actinomycetota; class Actinomycetes; order Actinomycetales; family Microbacteriaceae; genus Rhodoluna. The sequence continues at coordinate 16,752 of CANGGL010000025.1, forward strand.
CAAGCCAAAGGTAAGGTTCGGCACGAAGTTGTTATCCATGACATCAACGTGAATCAAATCGCAGTTTGCAATGGTGCCAAAGTCACGTTCGAAATTTACGAAGTCGGCCGAGAGGATGCTTGGGTTGATGCGTGCAGACATGAATTCAGCCTAACTACTTTGCCTTTTGAATCAACGCAATAAACATGGCATCAGTTTGGTTTAGGTCGGGCCAAAGCTGGGCGGTCTTGCGGTTGCGGTTTAGGTGCAAGTTTGGGTTGATCTCGGCGAGCACGGCGTTGGCATCTAACAGTTCAAACTTCTCGCCCAGTTTCTTCTGACCCCAATCGATAATTGCGGTAGTTTCGCCCTGGTGAGGTGAACATGTCACGTAAGCGAGGATTCCACCAGGCTTGAGGGCTGCCCAGGCGCTGGCTAGAAGCTCTTGTTGCAGATTGGCCAACTCAGACACATCACTCGGCTGTTTACGCCATCGGGCCTCTGGTCGGCGTCGGAGGGCGCCAAGTCCGGTACATGGCGCGTCCAAAAGGATGCGGTCGTACTTCTCCGGGCTGGTCTCGCCAATTAGGCGACCATCCTCGACGGTAACGCGAATGTGCGAGTCGATGGTCTCGAGAGCTTGCTTTACCAGCTTGGCTCGGTGCGGCTGAAGCTCATTGGCAATGAACTGGATGTCGTTCAGTTTGGCCTCGGCTGCCATCAGGGCTGCCTTGCCACCAGGGCCGGCGCACATGTCAAGCCAGATTTCACCCTTGACCACCGGTGCCGCATCGATAAGCGACAAAGCTGCTAGCTGCGAACCTTGATCCTGAACACGGATGCGACCCTCGCGGAAGGCCACCAGCTGGTTCGGGTCGCCGCCATCGAGGAGGGCTCCAATCGGGCTGGCAGGGCCAATCTCCAAGTCTTCAAAGTCGCGCTTCACAGCGAGCCCAGGCAAAGCCACGAGGCTAACCAATGGGGCGATGTTGTCGGCAAGGAGCAGGTCGCGAAGCGCCTCTTTTCTGCCATCTACACGGAGAGCCTGCTCTAGCGCGCGAACCACCCAGATTGGGTGTGAAAATTCCACAGCCAAACGCTCGTAGGGGTCCTTGATGTGACTCAGAACAATTTCCTCCCACTCATCGCGGGTTCGCTCTGATACTCGTCGAAGCACACCGTTTACGAAACCCTCCGCGCCACGGCTGAGGTGGCCCTTGGTTAGGTTTACTGTCTCACTAAGTGCGGCATGCGAAGGCACTCTCATGCCTAAAATTTGGTGCGCACCTAGCCGCAAGACAATCAGCGCTTCTATGTCGATGTCATCGCTGTAGCGCTGCGCGCATTCCTCAATGACTCGGTCGTAAAAAAGCTGCCAGCGCAGAGTCCCAAAAGCCATCTCTTGGGCGAAGCCGGTGTCGCGTGAATCTAGCTTCGAGTTTGCCAACAACTTCGGCAGCAGCAGGTTTGCGTAGGCGTCGTTTAGTTCAACCGCGCGAAGCAAATCGAGCGCAATGGTTCGAGCCGTGGTCTTCTTGTTATACATATTTCACTTTCTTATCGGCAGCTATGCCACGACCCCAATCGATGGAGCTCATCGGCTTCTTGCCTGCCGGTTGAACAACTTTAAGTTCTAGTAATGTGCCCGAACCACAGGTCACCAGAACACGCTCTTTAGTGACGGACGCAGTGCCGGCTTCGGCTGAATCGCCGGTCAAGGACTGCCAGTCGGTGGCACCCAAGGCGCGCACTTCAAGAATCCTGAACGTCTCCTCGTCGAGTGTGGTCCAAGCCATTGGCTCGGGATTTAGCGCGCGAACCAAATTTTCGATCTCGAGTGCGGATGAATTCCAGTCCACGCGAGCGTCCTCGCGGTTTAGCTTGTCGGCGGTTGGTAGGGTGGCCAGCAGAATTGGGTCCTGAGGAGTTGGGTTCGCCAACTCGGCCGCAATTCTTGGCAGCAACTCACTGAGGCCTGAGATTCCCAATTCCGTCAACCTCGGCAGGAGCGAACCTGTGGTCTCCCCAGGCTCAACTACTGTCGGAATCTGAAGGTGTACAGGGCCGGTGTCCATGCCTCTGTCTAGTTGAAACAGTGTGACGCCAGTTTCGCGATCGCCAGCCATCAGAGCGCGTTGCACCGGGGCTGCGCCTCGCCAGTGCGGTAGAAGGCTGTAGTGCAGGTTAAGCCAACCCTTAGGTAGGACCTCAAGCGCTGCTTGGTCGAGAAGGGCTCCGTAAGCCACAATCACGCCAAGGTCTGCCCCTAGCGTTTCAATTTCTGCACGGACCAAATTATCCACGCGATTTGCCTTGATGGTTCGGATCCCGAGTTCGGCGGCCATCTCAGCGACCGGAGACGGGGTGAGGATTCGCTTGCGACCGATTGGAGCATCTGGCCGGGTGAGAACACCGACCACTTCAAACGGCGAGTTCGCCAGTGCTCGCAGAGTCTGAGCCGCGTTCAGCGGTGTCCCAGCGAATACTATTTTCAAAAACCAACCAAACCTTCCAAGGGTCTAGATTACTGTGTCCATTTTGATTTGAATTGGACGCTGTGCACGACCCGACTTAGCGCTCAATCGCTTTGAACCGGCGGTGGCAAGCAGCACCTGCGTTTTTAGTGTTGCGGCAAGTGCGGCCCCTTGCGAGTACTCGTAGCGGATCAATGCTCGCCAATCATCGAGGGCGGCACCCTTGGCGGTCACCGGCATTGGTCCGAGTATTTCAATTTCGTCGGGTAGTGCCTCAAGCACCTTGCTGAGGAGCTCGCGCTCCCCCGAGAGTGAAGCCATGCGAATGAACGGTGGAAAACGAAGTTCAGCCCTTGAAGCGTATTCGTGCGCGGCGATCTCCGCCTGTGACCACAGTGCCAATTTCTGACCAAGAAAGCCTTGCAGCCCAACGGCCACGGCAATGCCGCCGGTCTTCATTAGTGCGATGGCATTCGACCAGGTCCTAATCGCATCTTCGCTGGCACGTAAGTTGTCGCGGGACAACATTTCGTTGCAATCCAGAAGGATTACTGCCGAGTAGCCACCTTCGACTCGAGGCTCTGCACCCGGAGTGGCCACGACAATTTTTTTACCGCCGGGCAGAACCTCAAGCCGATTCTCGCCATTAGATTCGATAATTTTGGTGCCTGGGAAAGCCTTGCCGAATTCCGCCGAGGTTCGTGTTGCACCGGCCCTACCTTGCTTCAGTGAGCGATTCCCGCAGGCTCCACAAGTGAAACCCAGGTTATGAGCGTTGCACCAGCGGCATCTTGGTTGATTTTGAGAGTCCACCCATAGTGGGCCGGCGCAAGCGGAGCATTTAGCCCGGTCTCCGCAACCCGCGCAGTATGCCGAGACGGACTGGCCCCGAGAGGCGACTTGGATCAGCACCGCACCATCGGCTTCAAGCCCGCGACGAATCGCCTGCCAGGCCAGTGAGTCAACTCGCGCCGTAGTTTCAGAGATGGCAAGTTTTGGGATGGCAAAAGGCAGGCTGACATCTTTTAGGTAACCAATTTCAACCAGGCGCTGAGTTTCGCAGGATCTTGAATGTGAGGCAAAAAACAACCCACATCCCGACTGACTCTGGCGAATCAGCGCTACATCTCGGGAGTTTGAATAAGGCGAGGTTGGCTCCTGAAGGTTGGTGTCCCCGTCATCCCAAATGATGATCTCGCCAAGGTTTGAGACTGGAGCATAAAGCGCTGCCCGACTACCCACAACGATTGCCGGCTCGACATCGAGGCAACGCAGAAATGATGCGTAGCGGAGCGAGTTGGTTTGCTGGGAAGTGTAATCAATGACCTGATCGGGACGCAGGGCGTACCTAAGCTTTTCCAAGAGGGCTGCCTGGTCCCGGTAATCAGGCACAACAATGATGGTCGAGTATCCATCGGAGAGCCTAGTCTTGGCTCTTTCTACTAACTGTTGCGCCCAGATGGGGCCCAGGTCATTGGTTCGCGGTTCGATGAAAGCAAAAGTTCTCGATTCAGTTCTAACCTTTTGGAGTGAACTTGGTAACTGCTGCCAGCCTTCTCGAGCCATCCATTTTTTTTCGACGGCTACCGATCGGTTCGGAATCGCAAGTTTGAAGACATCGGCGATGGTGACCGCTTGTCGATCGGCGACGGTTCGGCACAGTTGATAAATCTCTGGTTTTAGCACTGATACCGGCGAGACCAATTCGCTTAGTTCGGTAAGTTTTCCTTCGAAATCTGATTTTTTAATCAACTCAACCACAAAGCCATCACTTATGCTCGCACCTCGACCGAATGGCACACGCACACGCGAGCCAATGGTTATTTTAGAGCGCAGTTCATCCGCGATTTGATAGTCGAATAGGCGGTCGAGTTGCGGTAGCGGTGAATCAATCGCGACTCTGGCGACACCAAAGTCAGCCACGAACGAACCTAAGCGTTTACTGCCGAGCGAAGGGCTTCCGCACGGTCGGTGGCTTCCCAGGTGAATTCTGGGAGTTCACGACCGAAGTGGCCATAGCTGGCGGTCTTCGAATAGATCGGGCGGAGCAGGTCAAGACTCTCGATGATGGCCTTCGGGCGAAGGTCGAACACTTCGTTGATAGCGGCCACGATTGCCTCATCGGCCACCTTGCCGGTGCCAAAAGTTTCAACATACAAACCAACCGGGCGGGCAACACCGATGGCATAAGCAACCTGAACCTCAACCCGGTCGGCTAGCCCTGCGGCCACCACGTTCTTAGCAACGTGGCGAAGTGCGTAGGCTGCCGAGCGGTCAACTTTCGATGGGTCCTTACCTGAGAAGGCTCCGCCACCGTGACGGCTTGCGCCACCATAGGTGTCAACAA
>CANGGL010000026.1 GCA_947453465.1 Microbacteriaceae bacterium
TTAGCAATGTCGTACACGCGTGGTAGCGCCACTTTTGTTTCTCCTGTCTGGGGCCTTCCCTAGACAGGGCAGGCCGTTAAAGCTGTTGGGTACTCATTTCGAGTTACTCATTTGTTTGCCAACATCGTTTCTGCCTGTTCTTTAGTGATGATCAAACCTGATGAATCTGGTTGACCTGAAAGTTTCAAAGCCCGGATGAATGCTCTCCGAGTGATTGCTAACTCTAAACATTCCTGCGCTGGGTGAATCCAGGCGCCTCTACCTGGCAAAACTTTGTCATCATCGAGAATCAAGCTGTTTGATTTTTCGACCACGCGTAACAGTTCTGCACGGCTCGAGCGCTGGCGACAACCAACACAAGTTCGTTCCATTCTAACCCCTAGAAATCGAAACGGCTAGGGCCTAGTCGCCATCCAGGATGCTGTCAGGCTGAATGTCAATCTTTGCGCCGGTTAGTTTTGCAGCCAAACGAGCATTCTGACCTTCCTTGCCGATGGCAAGCGAAAGTTGGAAGTCTGGAACCAGAACGCGCACCGACTTGGTGGCCGCATCAAGCATGTATGAGCTCGAAACCTTGGCCGGTGAACGCGCCTGTGCCACATAGGTTGGCAGGTCATCGCTGTAATCGACGATGTCAATTTTTTCGTCGTTCAGTTCGGTCTGAACAGCTCGAACGCGCTGACCTAGCTCGCCGATGCATGAGCCCTTGGCGTTAACGCCAGCTTCGTGCGCACGGACCGCAATCTTGGTACGGTGGCCAGCTTCACGAGCAAGTGACACGATTTCCACGACGCCGCTGGCGATTTCAGGAACTTCCATGGCAAACAACTTGCGAACCAGCGATGGATGGGTGCGTGACACGGTAACCTGAGGGCCCTTGGTGCCGCGGTTTACCGCTGTCACGAAAACACGGATGCGCTTGCCGTGTGAGTAGTCCTCGCCTGGAACCTGCTCCTCTGGAGGCATGATGGCCTCGATGGTGCCAAGGTTCACGTAAACCATGTACGACTTCTGGCCCTGCTGGATGGTACCGGCGACGATGTCGCCTTCCTTGCCAGAAAACTCACCGAACAGGCTTTCGTCATTGATCTCACGAAGGCGGTTGAAAATAACCTGCTTCGCGGCAGCTGCAGCAACACGACCAAAGTTATCCGGGGTGACTTCGGTCTCACCGGTTTTGACGCCGTCTTCATCTAGCACCGGTGCATAGATGTTGACGTGGCCGGTGGACTTGCTCAATTCGGCGCGTGCCGGGTCAGAGTTGCCAACATGCTTCTGGTAGGCGGCAAGAATTGCGGCCTCGATGATTGAAACCAACTCGGCAAAAGGGATTTCTTTTTCTCGCTCGATGAACTTAAGTACGCTCAGGTCGATGTCCATGAAATGCCTCCAGGCCGCTAGTTAGTTGTCAATTCGTTGAAATACTTTGAAACCTAGAAGGTTTAAAGCAATTCAGCCAGTGCTGATTCTACCTTGACTGGGCGGCGCTCACCAGAGCGTCTATCCCATAGATCGACATCGCCTTGCTCCAGACCCTTACCGACGATGACGATGTTCGGCACACCGATTAGCTCGGCATCGCCAAACTTGACGCCTGGGCTGACCTTCTGACGATCATCCAGGATGACGGTCTTGCCCTTGGCTTCGAGCTCTAGGGCAAGCTTCTCGGCTGCCTCATAGACCGCCTCGTCCTTGCCAGCGGCAACGATGTAGACATCGGCAGGTGAGACCGCTTCAGGCCAGATCAGACCCTTGTCATCGTGGTTGGCTTCTGAAAGCACCGCAATCATTCGGGTAATGCCAATGCCATAGGAACCCATGGTGACGGTAACCAGCTTGCCGTTTTCGTCCAAGACCTGAAGGCCGAGGGCTTCGGCATATTTGCGACCGAGTTGGAACACGTGACCAATTTCGATACCGCGAGCCAATTCGAGCGGGCCAGATCCATCTGGAGCCTGGTCACCTGCACGCACCTCGGCGATGTCGACAACACCATCGGCGTTGAAGTCGCGGCCAGCCACTAGACCAAAGACATGCTTTTCAGACTCGTTTGCGCCAGAAATCCAAGCCGTACCCTCAACGACGCGCGGGTCAAGGAGGTAACGGATCTTAGAGACGCCGGTTAGGCCGAGAACCGCCTGCCCGTCCTTTACTGGGCCGATGTAACCCTTGATTAGCTCGGGGTGTTGCTTGAAGTCTTCTTCATTGGCCTGCTCGATCTCATTTGGTGAGAAAGCGGCCTCGGCGCGCTTGACGTCCACTTCGCGGTCGCCGGGAAGACCAACAACCACAAGCTCGCGCTTGCCCTCCGGGGAAACTAGCGCCATCACGTTGTTCTTCAGAGTATGCGCAGCGCTCCACTCAGTTCCATCGGTGCGTGGGTTGTTTTCATTTGACCAGGCAACGATTCGTTTGATGTTTGAGCAGGCTGGGGTCAGCAAGACCTCAGCGACTGCCTGACCATCGATCGAGATCTTTGGCGGGACGACAGTGGCAACGGCTTCAACATTGGCTGCGTAACCACCCGGCGAGCGCACAAATGTGTCTTCGCCGATAGGGCTTGGTGATAAGAACTCTTCCGAGGCCGAACCGCCCATGGCTCCGGCGTCTGCCTTGACGATTACGTATTCGACACCCAATCTGGTGAAAATACGCTCGTATGCGTCACGCTGCGCTTGGTAGGCCTTGGCTAGACCCTCATCGGTCACATCAAAGCTGTAGGCATCCTTCATCACGAACTCGCGACCACGAAGGAGGCCTGCGCGAGGACGGGCCTCATCGCGGTACTTGTTCTGAATTTGGTAAAGGCAGACCGGCAGGTCTTTGTAGGACGAGTAGAGGTCCTTGACCAGGAGGGTGAACATCTCCTCGTGGGTAGGTGCGAGCAGGTAGTCGGCCTTTTTGCGATCCTGAAGACGGAAGAGGTTATCTCCGTATTCGGTCCAGCGACCGGTGGCTTCAAACGGTTCACGCGGCAACAGCGCCGGGAAGAACACTTCCTGAGCGCCGGCAGTAGCCATCTCTTCGCGAACGACCTTCTCGATCTTGGCCTTCACGGCTAGACCAAGCGGCAGCCAGGTGTAGAGACCAGAGCCCGCGCGGCGAATGTAGCCGGCACGAAGCAAGAGCTTGTGACTGGTTACCTCGGCTTCGTTCGGGTCTTCACGGAGCGTGCGTAGGAAAAGGTTTGATAAGCGGATTGGCATAGAGCCATTCTACTTCTGAGCCACGACCACCTGAGGGCTGCCAACTAGGCTCGGGTCCATTTCGGCGGCCATGCGGTTGGCTTCCTCGATTAGCGTCGCAACAATTTCGCTCTCCGGCACAGTCTTGATAACTTCACCCTTTACGAAAATCTGCCCCTTGCCATTGCCCGAAGCAACACCTAGATCGGCCTCGCGGGCCTCCCCCGGCCCGTTTACAACGCAACCCATGACGGCAACACGAAGTGGCACAGTCATCTTCTCGAGACCTGCGGTCACATCATTAGCCAACTGATAAACATCGACCTGCGCTCGACCACAGCTTGGGCAACTAACAATCTCAAGTTTGCGCGGGCGAAGGTTCAGAGATTCAAGAATCTGTGAACCGACCTTGATTTCTTCAACCGGTGGCGCAGAGAGCGAAACACGGATGGTGTCGCCGATTCCCTTGGCCAACAGCGCGCCGAAGGCAACCGAAGACTTGATGGTGCCTTGGAATGCGGGGCCAGCCTCGGTAACACCGAGGTGAAGCGGCCAGTCGCCGCGCTCAGCGAGCATCTCGTAGGCCTTGACCATGATTACAGGGTCATTGTGCTTGACCGAGATCTTGAAATCGTGGAAGTCGTGTTCCTCGAAAAGTGACGCCTCCCAGACTGCAGACTCAACAAGCGCCTCGGGGGTGGCCTTGCCATACTTCTGAAGCAAACGTGGGTCAAGCGAGCCGGCATTAACGCCAATTCGAATCGAGACGCCGGCATCCTTCGCAGCCTTTGCAATCTCCCCCACCTTGTCATCAAACTGGCGGATGTTGCCCGGGTTGACACGAACAGCTCCACAACCGGCATCGATTGCAGCAAAAACGTACTTCGGCTGGAAGTGGATGTCTGCAATCACTGGAATTTGCGACTTTCGGGCGATCAAAGCAAGACGGTCGGCATCTTCCTCGGTAGGAACGGCAACACGCACAATGTCGCAACCCGAGGCGGTTAGCTCGGCAATCTGCTGAAGTGTTGCGTTCACGTCCGTGGTTTTGGTTGTGCACATGGACTGCACCGAAATAGGGGCGTCACCGCCGACAGCAACCTTCCCCACCATGATCTGGCGGGTCTTACGACGTGGCGCCAGCGTTGGAGGTGGAGACTTCGGTAGACCTAGGTTCACTGCAGCCACGGGTTTAGCCAACTTTCAATTCGGTTTTCAATAATCCTAAAGCGGGTAAGCGTCTACAACATTCCGATTTGAACCAAACGAAATCAGTCGGTTGTCGCTAAGTGACCCCAGCTGGCAGGGTTACCTCGAAGCCAGAAGCCTAGAAACGAATTGGGTTTACCAAGTCAGCCACAATGATCAGTGCACTCATAGCCAGCATCAAGATGAACACCACGTAGGTCAGCGGCATAAGCAAGGCGGTGTCGGCCGGCCCTGGATCGGGTTTTCTCATCAACCTGAAGAAACCCTTCTTCAAGGTCTCGTAAACACCACCGGCCACGTGACCGCCATCCAGCGGCAACAGAGGCACCAGGTTGAAAGCGAATAATGCGAAATTCAGTGATGCCAGAATGCCAAGTTCGCTCTGCAATTTCTGAACCAGTGTCGCCTTTTGATTACTTGCTACCTCGCCGGCGATCTGACCGATTCCAACCACTGAGACCGGACCATTGGCGCTTCGTTCACCCGCGCCGAAGGTTGTTTGCCCGACTGCTGCCACTTGAGCGGGAAGATTGAAGATCATTTGCCCAACTTGGACCACCGATTGACCCGATGCAATCAGCGAGTCACCGATTGATGCGGGTTTGGTTTCACTTGCCAGAATGATTCCGAGGACCGGTCTTGGGCCAAGGACTTGATTACCTTTGGCATCGAGCTTGACCGTGCCATTCTCGATGACCGGACGCTGAGCTGTAACTGGTGTGACCAAACGGGTTAGGTGGTCGCCAGCAGGCGTGATGACCTTAATTTCATTGACGACATCAGGCTTCAAAAGATTTGCCGAAGAAGCCCAGGTTTCAATCTTTACCGAGTTAATCTCGACAATCTTGTCGCCTGATTTCAGGCCAGCCGCGAGTGCCGGTGAGGGTGGATCGGTAGGGCCGCAAACGCTTGTTGAAGACACTGGTACGCAGGCCGAAACCTGGTCAATTGTCGTTGAAGTCTGATTTATGCCGATACCCGACAACGCAATCGTAAGAAGGACCGTGCCGAGAATTAGATTCATGAAAGGACCACCAAGCATGATGATCATTCGCTTCCACACCGGCAACTGATAGAACATGCGGTTTTCATCGCCCGGCTCGATGTATTGCGAGTGTGCGTCGCGAGCAGCGGAAATCATGGCTCTGAAGAAACCAAATTTTTTACGCCCCGAGGAACTGCCATTTTCACCATCAGTCTCGGAAGTTTCAGAGGTGGACGCTTTCGAGGGTGGGTACATCCCAATCATGCTGATGTAGCCACCGAGTGGAATCAGTTTGATTCCGTACTCAGTTTCGCCAATCTTTTTTGAAAACAGCGTTGGCCCGAAACCAATCATGTACTTCGGCACTTTGACGCCGAAGAGTTTTGCAGGAATGAGGTGCCCCAGCTCATGCCAGCCAATTGAAAAACCAATACCCAGTGCTACAACTAGGGTTCCGAGGATATAAAGCAAAGATTCAGCCACGACTAAACCATAACTTTGGATACTGACATTTAACTGAATGCTCTAGCAAGCCCGTGCGATTTGGGCGTCGGCGCGATCGCGCGCCCAAATCTCCGCCTGCAGAACGCCTTCGAGCGAGAGCTCCGATTCGGGTTCGTGCGCATCAACTACTCGCTCGACTAGTTCAACAATCTGGTTGAACCCAATCCAACCGGCATGGAACGCCTCGACGGCTTGTTCGTTAGCCGCGTTATAAACCGCCGGATAGGTAAGGCCCGCGGAACCAACCTGGCGGGCAAGCTTCACGGCACCAAAAACGCTCTCGTTCAGTGGTTCAAAGGTCCAGGTAGCCGCATTAGTCCAGTCGCACGCCTGGGCAACATTTGGAACACGCTCAGGCCAAGACATGCCCAGCGCGATAGGCAAACGCATGTCAGGCGGTGAGCACTGAGCCAGCACCGAACCATCGACAAACTCGACCATTGAGTGGACTATTGACTGAGGGTGGACGGTGACATCAATGCGATCAAAGGGAATGTCAAATAGCAGGTGTGCCTCAATCAACTCGAGGCCCTTGTTGACCATCGTTGCCGAGTTGGTGGTGACTACCTTGCCCATCACCCAGGTTGGGTGCGCCAAAGCCTGCGCCGGTGTGACATCTTGTAACTGCTCGCGAGACCATCCTCGGAATGGTCCGCCAGAGGCGGTGAGAATTAGCTTTCGAACCTCTTGTTTGGTGCCGCCCAACAAGCACTGGGCCAACGCAGAGTGCTCGCTGTCCACCGGAACGATTTGCCCAGGAGAGGCAGCCTCGGTTACCAGGCGGCCACCGACAATAAGTGATTCTTTGTTGGCAAGCGCCAGAGTCTTGCCGGTTTTTAGCGTTGCCAGGGTGGGCGCCAAGCCAATCGAGCCGGTGATGCCATTAATCACAACATCAGCGTCGAGATTCTCAACCATCTTGGTGGCCGCTTCGGCCCCCTGAACTGCATCCTTGACGCCGAACTTTGCTGCCTGCTCTGCAAGGAGTGAACCATTCTGCCCAGCGGCCAAACCGACAACTTCAAAGCGGTCTGGGTTGGCTTCGATGACCTCTAGGGCCTGGGTTCCGATTGACCCGGTTGACCCGAGAATAATGATGCGACGCATGCGTCAATCTTGCCACTTACCTGTGAGTTTGGGTTCGAGGGTCACCGGTGACTTTTACGAGGCTTAGACTTGCTTGTATGAGCGAGTTCACCGTCGCGCAAGAGCGCAAAGTTGTCACTTCCATCCCAGGCCCTAAGTCGCAAGCACTTCATCAGCGACGCCTGGATGCGGTATCTGCCGGCGCAGGAGCCGCACTGCCGATTTACATCGAAAAAGCGCATGGCGCAATCATTGTGGACGCCGATGGCAACCACCTGATTGACCTTGGAGCAGGCATCGGCGTGACCACAATTGGTCACACCAACGAGGGTGTAGTTAAGGCTGTCCAAGACCAGGTCGCCAAGCTGACCCACACTCTTTTCACACTCACCCCATACGAGCAGTACGTGGAGGTTTGTGAGCTTCTAAACAAGCACACCCCGGGTGACTTCAAGAAGAAGTCGGTGTTGTTCAATTCAGGCGCCGAGGCCGTCGAGAACGCTGTCAAGATTGCCCGCAAGGCAACTCGTAAAAACGGCATCGTGGTTTTTGACCACGCCTACCACGGTCGCACCAACTTGACCTTCACCATGAACTTCAAATCAGCTCCTTACGGCAACGGCTTTGGGCCAACCGCTCCGAGCATCCAGCACGTTCCGATGTCATACCCATACCGAGACCCACAGGGCATGACAGGTGTAGAGGCAGCAATGCGCTCTATTACTTACATCGAGAAGCGCGTGGGTGTTGAAGACCTGGCAGCAATCGTCATCGAGCCAATTCAGGGCGAGGGTGGCTTCATCGTGCCCGCCGAAGGTTTCTTGAAGACCCTCAGCGACTGGGCCCACGCAAACGGCGTCATCGTGATTGCAGACGAGGTTCAGGCCGGAATCGCACGAACCGGTAAGTGGTTTGCCAGCGAGCACTTTGACGGTTTTGAACCTGACCTATTCACTATTGCCAAGGGCATCGCCGGAGGTATGCCGATTTCGGCAGTAACCGGCCGCGCCGAAATCATGGATGCCTCGCACCCTGGCGGACTTGGCGGCACCTTCGGCGGTAACCCGGTGGCAGCAGCCGCAGCGGTTTCAGTCTTGAAGGAGATCGAAGCTGGTGGAGTCATCGAGCGCGCGCAAGAGATTGGCACGCTGCTTGGCACCCGTCTTGAGGCTCTCAAGGCCAAGTATCCAGTGGTTGGCGATGTTCGCGGCCACGGAGCCATGATGGCGATTGAGCTGGTCGAGCCGGGCACCTTGAACCCAAACAAGGATGCTGTGGACAAGCTAGTCAAGCACTGCCACAGCAACGGTGTTCTGATTTTGAATGCGGGAACCTACTACAACGTAATCCGCTTCCTACCGCCACTAGCCATCTCAGATGCCCTCCTCAACGAGGCAATCGATGTTCTAGAGGCCGGAATCGCAGCCCTGTAAATCTTGGCCTTCTAGATAAGCGAGTAGCGAAAAACCCCGACCATCGGTCGGGGTTTTTCTCTTGGACATCCAGATGATCTGGGTTTAGCGCTTTGCTAGGCGTTTTGCCTTCACTGAACCCCTGACCTGAACAGTCACTACGATTGCAATCGCCAGAAGGAAGACAGCTGAACCCACGACGTTTGCTTCGGCGGGAATGCCTCGGGCTGCCGCGGTGTAAACATACTTCGGGAAGGTCATTGCCGGCCCAGAGTTGAAGTTTGTAATGATGAAGTCATCGAAGCTGAGAGCAAATGATAGCAAGGCAGCCGAGAGAATTCCTGGCATCAACAGCGGGAAGGTGATCTTCCAGAAAACCTGGGCAGGTGACCCGTAGAGGTCTCGTCCAGCCTCTTCGAGCGCGGGGTCAAGCGAAGCCACTCGAGCCTTGACGGTAACCACCACGAACGACATGCAGAACATGACGTGAGCGATGATGATGGTGGCAATGCCCTTGGCGGCGCCCATGCTGAAGAACTGGGAAGCCAAACCGGCACCGAGAACCACTTCAGGGGTTGCCATCGGCAAGAAGATCAAGAGGCTCACAAATGAACGCGCCTTAAACCGATAGCGAACCAAGGCAATGGCAATCATGGTTCCCAGCGTGGTGGCCAGGATGGTTGAAATCACACCGATCAGAATCGAGTTTCCGAAGGCCTCACAGACACCTTGCTGCTGGCAGACGTTCAACCACTTATCAAAAGTGAAACCACGCCAAATCAAGTTGGTCTTGAGCGAGTCGTTGAATGAAAAAACGAAGGTGTAGGCAATTGGAATCATCAGGTACACGATGGCAATCACCGAATAAACCGGGAGCGTGTAGCGACCTAGGCTGAAGCGTCTCATAGTAGGTCCTCTGTTCCGCTTCGCTTGGCATAGAAGCCGACCAGCAAGAGAATCACGCCCATCAGCAGAACCGAAAGAGCTGATGCGGTCGGGTAATCATTCAAAACCAAGAATCTAGACTCAACTACGTTTCCGATCATCGCGGTCTTAGTGCCACCCAGGAAGTCACCCGACGCGTTCACATAATCACCAGCAATCGGAATGAAGGTCAATAGGGTGCCAGAAATGATGCCGGGAGCTGTCAAAGGCAAGGTCACTTTCCGGAACGTAGTGGCCGGGCTCGCATACAGATCTGAGCTAGCCTCCAGCAACCGAACATCGAGCCTCTCCAAGATGCTGTACAAAGGCAAAGTCATGAACGGGATGAAGTTGTAGGTTAGGCCGAAAATCACCATAAATGGTGTTCCTACCAGGTAGTCATGCGCGCCAAGTATGCCGACCTGTTGAAGGAAATGTACCGCGGGTGACTCATTTGAAAAGATCTGCTTCCAGGCGAATGTGCGAAGCAGGAAGCTAATGAAAAACGGAGCAATCACCAGGGTCAGCATGAGGCCCTGGATCAGCGGAAAACGCCTGGCCTTTACACCGATGAAGTAGGCCAGTGGATAACTGATAAAGAGGGCACCAACGGTTGCAATTAAGGCGTACCCGAAGGAATGTGAAATCTGAGGCCAAAACTCGGTGACGACTTTGGCATAGTTTTCGATGGCAAAGCCGTAGGCGTAGCTCCCCATAACTCCGCTGCCATCTGGCACCTCGAGCGAGGTAATGATGAGCGATATAAGCGGAGTCATGAAGAAAAGTCCGAGGTAAATCAAACCCGGCAGCAGCAGGAATAGCGCTACCTTGCTCTTCTTAGTCGGTGCGGCCGCTGAGGCCGAACCGCCGCCGTGACCGAATGCAGCGAAAGCCATTAGATTTCCGAAAGTGATTCAGCGGCAGAGTTTTCTGGCAGGTCGGCTAGACCGAA
This sequence comes from Microbacteriaceae bacterium, assembly GCA_947453465.1. Lineage (GTDB taxonomy): Bacteria > Actinomycetota > Actinomycetes > Actinomycetales > Microbacteriaceae > Rhodoluna. The sequence goes on from CANGGL010000026.1 coordinate 10,258, forward strand.
GCTGTGCTCTACCTTCCAGCTAACCCAAACTTTGGCACCAAGTTCGGTGACTGGGCTCTTGCCTACGTTCTGCGCGAATACTGTAATTTCACCAATGCCTGGAATTTCGATTAGGTACTGGTTACTGACTCCGGTGAATCGAATGTCAATAATCTCACCAGGACCGATAAGGTTCACACCCGAGGTAGGAGCAGGCTCTGATTCGTGGAAATTGGCCTTTTCAGGACGCACACCCACCGCGATTGTGCCTGTGTGCTTCTCTGCGCGGTCCTTTGGAACCGTAATCTTGCTGCCGGCAACGTTGATGCTCAGTGAGGAAGCATTGCTCTCGACTACTTCGCCAACGAACAGGTCAGACTGACCCAAGAACTTCGAAACGAAAACGGTGTGAGGTCGGTCGTAGAGCTTTTCAGGAGAGCCCATTTGTTCGATGCGACCCTTGTTCATCACGGCAACGGTGTCAGCCATGTCCATGGCTTCCTCCTGGTCGTGGGTGACGTGCAGGAAGGTTAGCCCGACCTCCATCTGAATGGCCTTGAGTTCAATCTGCATCTGTCGACGCAACTTCAGGTCAAGAGCACCCAGTGGCTCGTCTAGCAACAAAAGCGATGGGCGGTTTACCAGGGCCCGAGCGAGTGCAACTCGCTGTTGCTGACCACCCGAGAGCTGTTGTGGGCGACGCTGAGCTAGGTGACCCAACTCAACCAAATCAAGGGCTGCGCTCGCCTTAGTCATCGGGTCTTCAACCTTGCGCTGCTTCAATCCAAAAGCCACGTTTTCGAGCACCGACATGTGCGGGAACAAGGCATAGCTCTGGAAAACGGTGTTAACCGGGCGTTGGTGAGGCTTGGTAGCGGTCACATCTTTGCCACCGATGAGGATCTTGCCCTTGGTCGGTTCGTCAAGGCCAGCAACCAATCGGAGCGTAGTTGTCTTGCCGCAACCCGAAGGACCGAGCAGAGCAAAGAACTCGCCGGCTGGGATGTGCAAATCGAGGTTTTCAATTGCGGTGAACCCTGGGAACTCCTTGCGGATCCCGACTAGTTCTAGGTCGGCACCGCGGGCGATGAACTCCTGCGCCAACCTAGCCACCCAGCTTTACAGCCTGGAAAGCGGTTGCAAAGTCAAGCTCTTCTTGGCCGGTCAGAGAACGGAAAGCCTGAGTGTTCTTCAGGGTCTTCTCCGTTGGGAAGATCAATTCGTTATTTGCCAATTCAGGGTACTTGGCAAGTGCGATTTCACGAGCACCCGCAACTGGAGTGATGTAATTCACGTAGTTGGCTAGCTCGGCAGCATTGGCCGGATCGTAGTAGAAGTTAATTAGCTTCTCCGCATTGGTTTTGTGACCTGAACCCATCGGGATTACAAAGCAGTCTGCAGCAATAGTGGCGCCTGATTCAGGGATCACGAATCCGTAGACGTCGGACCCCGCTTCGGTGTTCAACTGCACAATGTCGCCAGACCAGGCAATGGCCGCGATGGTGTCACCGTTGACCAAGTCTTCTTTGTAGCTGTTTCCCTTGATCTTGGCGATCTGGCCGCTGTCAACCTGCTTCTGCAAGAATGCGATCGCGTTGTCGAAAGCTTCGGTGGTCAGACTCTTATCGCTGGTGATGTCAATGCCCTGGTTCATCAAGATCAGACCTACGGTGTCGCGCATCTCTGAGAGAACGCCGACTCGACCCTTGAGCGCCGGGTTCCAAAGGTCATCGATGGTGGCCGGGGCAACCTTACCGGTGGCATCCTTGTAGGCCTTCTTGTTGTAGGCAATGCCGCCCAGGATGCCCTGGTATGGCAGCGACTGCTGACGCTTCGGGTCGTAAGAAGCACCGAGGTAAGCGGCTTGAACATTCTTCTTGTTGACTAGAACGGTGTCATCGAAAGTCTGAGTGTAGCCGAGGTTGATCCAACGAGCAGCCATCCACTGAGTTGGGCAGACTAGGTCGGCTCCGATATCCTGACCTAGAGCCAGTTGGTCCTTGACCTTTGCGTAGTAGGTGTCGTTGTCATCGTAATCTTCGCGATATTCAACGGTGATGCCCTGTTCCTTCTTGAATCGGTCAAGAGTTGGGTGGCCACCCTTGGCGTCCAAGTCAATGTAAAGCGACCAGTTGGACCAGATTAGGTTCGGGTCTGAAGCAGAGATGTCTTTTGCAGGAGTCAAAGCCTTCTTGGCGCCTCCACCACCCGGGGTGCATGCTGCGAGCGCGAGTGCCGCTGCCGTTGCTGACGCACCGGCTAGAGCCGTTCTGCGTGTCATCTGGTGACGGCGAGCCATTTTGACTAGATCGCGCATCATTGGGTCTTCAGGAAGTGGCTTGTTCATTGCCCTATCTCCTTCATCGATTTGGGCTAAATAGCCGACCAATAAAACCAGAGCACACCAGGTGCGCATCCAACACAAATACTGCCACAAATCAAAGGTCTTGCGGACCGAATCAGGTCCTCCCGAGAACTTTTTATTAAAAGCCGACCGGAAACAAAAAACCCATCTCGAGCCCATCGCCGGTTTTGAAGTTTGCCGAGCGCCAGCTTGAGTCTCGAGCGCTGCCTTTGAATCGATTTCGGAAACCCAATTGACTGAAATCAATCGGATCCATTTCTCCGATCGCAATCCTTGCCCTGAGATTCACGAGGAGGCTTCGAGATACCCCAGCCATCGATTGATTCGCGACGACTAGGTGCATTCCTAGTGAACGCCCGCGAGCGGCAATCTGCTCAAGTACCTGGACGATGCGGGGATGCTGGCGAAGCAGTTCGCCGAATTCATCGATCACGATGATTTGGCGTCTAAGCGAATTCCCAGCACTCACATACTCTTCGATGCTTGCCACCTCAACCTTGGCCAGAAGTGACTGCCGGCTGAGTAACTGCCGTTCGAGTGTCGAGGCGACTGCCAAAACATCGGTCACGACCAGGTCTGTGGCCAAACCAATAACTCTCGGATGTCCGGCGAATTTAGCCATCGTGGCGCCACCCTTGAAGTCGATCAAGGTTAGGTCGATGGGCTCGCTTTGACCAAGCCAGCCGCAAATCATTAGCCTGAGTAGTTCGCTCTTACCAGTGCCGGTTGCTCCCACGACCAAAAGGTGCGGGCCATCCACTGAAACATTAAATTCGCAATTCTGTCCGTCGCTTGACCCTAGCCAAATTACGCCGGGCGCACTCCCCCTAAAGCCCTTCGCACGGGCCTGATTCAAAAGCACCTCCAGCCCCGCCCCCTCATCGATTTGGGCAAGGCCATCCCAGACATATTGGTGCCAGGGTTTGCGCCACAGAAACTCGGGTCGGGGCAGCCTATGGTCGCCGATCCACAAGGTTCGACCATCAAATGTGACGGGACCATCCAACTCAAAGTCGCGATGATTCTTCAGCCACCGACTCAGCGGCCAAACCATCAGACTCAGGCACGCAAAAAGAAACATTTGCCAGTTACCCGAAACGGATCCTTGGACTGCGCCGAAAATTAGTGAGGGAATGAACCAGAGACCTTGCATGAACGAAGAATGGGCCCTGGCGCACCGCGCAAAGGCCCAAACTCATCAATCTGTGGAAAAGCTAGTCGCCGATATATGACATGACGTGTTTGATGCGCGTGTAATCCTCGAAGCCATACTGAGACAAGTCCTTGCCGTAACCCGAATGCCGGAATCCACCGTGAGGCATTTCTGCCGCGAGCGGGATGTGGGTGTTGATCCAGACGCATCCAAAATTCAAGCCCTTTGAGAATCGCATCGCACGGGTGTGGTTCGAAGTCCACACCGATGACGCCAAGCCGTACTGGACGTCGTTTGCCCAGCGCATTGCCTCGGCGTCATCCTTGAATTTCTGCACCGTGGTAACCGGCCCAAAAATCTCACTCTGAATGTGCTCGTCCGTCTGCTTTAGCCCAGATAGCACGGTGGCTTCATGGAAGTATCCGACATCACCGATTCGCTTGCCGCCCACTTCGATACGGGCATGATCTGGCAGTCGGTTAATGAAGCCCTGAACGCGCTCCAACTGCCCAGCATTGTTCACCGGACCAAACAAGATGTCTTCGCGGCTCGGGTCACCGGTGGTGGCATTGGCCTTGACCTCTGCGACCAGCAGCCCGATGAACTCATCGTGGACAGATTCGTGGACCAAAATGCGAGTCGCAGCGGTGCAGTCCTGACCTGCATTGAAGTAGCCAGCGATAGCAATCTGCGCCGCCGCTTTTTGCAAGTCAGCATCTTCGAAGACGATAACGGGAGCCTTGCCGCCAAGTTCAAGATGCACCCGCTTCAGGTCAGCGGCAGCCGATTTTGCGACCTCCATACCGGCTCGCACCGAACCGGTGATGGAAACCATCTGAGGGATACCGTTTTCAATCATGGCTCGGCCGGTGTCACGGGTTCCGGCGACTACGTTGAATACACCCTTTGGCAGAAATTCACTTGCAATCTCGGCCAGCAAAAGCGTGGACGCAGGCGTTGTGTCTGAAGGCTTAATCACAACGGTGTTACCGGCTGCGATGGCAGGAGCAAACTTCCAAACCGCCATGTTGAGCGGGTAGTTCCAGGGGGTGACCTGACCGATGACACCAATCGGTTCGCGACGAATCCAGGAGGTGTGGTCCCGTGCATATTCCCCAGCGGATTTTCCCTCTAAGTTGCGAGCCGCCCCCGCGAAGAAACGGATTTGGTCGACCGACGGGCCAATTTCATATTCCACCAGGGTGCTTCGAGGCTTACCAGTATTCTCCGACTCGACATCCGCAGTCTCTTCGGCACGAGCTTCTAGGGCGTCCGCGATTCGAATTAGCGCTAGCTGGCGCTCGCCTGGAGTGAAGTTGCTCCACTCTTCGAACCCGGCGGCCGCGGCTTGATAGGCGGCGTCCACATCATCGGCCGAGGAAACTGGTGCAGTCGCGTAAACCTGGCCGGTGGCCGGATTGATAACGTCACTGGTTTCGCCACTGGTGGCTTCAACGTACTGGCCGTTGACAAAGTTTTGCAGTTTACGAACCGACATCGGCTAGTTCTCCTTCGAATTGACTCTCTTATTGTCCGCCTAATCCGTATTTCGAAGCAAATCAGAGTTATTTGCTTTCATTTCAGTATCAAAATCGCCAACACCCAACGAATTCATTTGCTAAAAGGCATTTAGGCTGACAAAATCGAAGCATGTCTAGGGTCGCGCGAACCAAATCGAGTCAATTGGACGATGTCTCTAAGTTGATCATCGAACAGCTGCAGCTTGACGGCCGCCGCTCCTACTCAGAAATCGGCAAAGCTGTTGGCCTCTCTGAAGCGGCCGTGCGTCAACGTGTGCAGAAACTTACCGAGTCAGGCGTCATGCAGGTGGTTGCTGTTACCGACCCAATGCAGCTTGGTTTTTATCGTCAAGCGATGGTTGGCGTGCGCTGTGGCGGGGACACTCGCGAAATTTCAGAAGCTCTAGCCGAAATGCCTGAAGTTGACTATGTGGTCATGACAGCTGGAAGTTTTGACATTTTGGTTGAGGTGGTTTGTGAGAACGATGACGATCTCATTGCCCTCCTCAATTCGAAGATCCGGACACTGCCCGGAGTGACATCTACCGAAACCTTCGTGTATTTGAAAGTTGCAAAGCAGGTCTACAACTGGGGAACCAGATGATTCCCCTTCAAACCCAATGTAAAGAGTGATATCAAATGGCTATCTGGAATCGAAAGAACACAGAATCCGCCACCCCGCTACTCGACGCCCGGAAGGCCGGACGAGAAGCAACCCCAGAAATGCTGCAGCAGGCTGCAAAAGACAACATGTTCTTGCAGTTCACCCGCCACAGCCCTTTCTACGCAAAGAACGGTGAAATCCCGATCATTACCCATGCCCAAGGGCACCACTTCTGGGATCAAAACGGAAAGCGGTACTTCGACGGCATCTCGAGCCTGTTTGCAGTGAACGTTGGCCACGGTCGCGAGAAGCTTGCGGAAGCAGCTCACAAGCAAATGCGAGAGCTCGACTACTTCCCGCTTTGGTCACACGCTCACAAGCCAGGCATCGAGCTCTCAGAGCGCCTCTTGTCGTATGCCCCGAAGAACCTATCTCGTGTCTTTTTCACGACCGGCGGTGGCGAAGCGAATGAGACAGCATGGAAGCTGGCTAAGCAGTACTTCAAAATTCAGGGCAAGCCGATGAAGCACAAGGTATTGACCCGCTCTGTCGCCTACCATGGCACTTCCCACGGTGCGTTGTCGATGACCGGCATCCCGTCAATGAAGAAGGCTTTCGAACCTCTAGTTCCATCCACCTTCCGCGTGCCAAACACCAACTGGTACCGGGCTCAGGATCAATTCGCAACCGAAGAGGAATTCGGCCTATGGGCTGCGGATCGGGTTGAAGAGATGATTCAGTTCGAAGACCCAGACACTGTGGCAATGTTTGTTCTCGAGCCAGTGCAGAACTCTGGCGGTTGCTTCACAGCACCGAAGAGTTACTTCAAGCGCGTTCGCGAAATTTGCGATAAGTATGACGTTCTAATCGTGGCCGACGAGACCATTGACGCTTTCGGTCGCGTCGGTTCGATGTTCGCTTCAAACTTGTATGACTTTGAGCCTGACATGCTGGTCTGCGCCAAGGGCATGACTTCTGCTTACGCACCAATCGGTGCGCTGCTGGTGGCAGAGAAGTTGTTTGAACCCTTCAAGCACGGCACCGAAATCTTCCCACACGGCTACACCTATAGCGGTCACCCGGTTTCGGCTGCGGTCGCTTTGGCAAACCTAGACATCTTTGATGAAGAAGATCTAATTGGCAACGTTCAGCGCAACGCTCCCGAGTTCCGTCGCACTCTCGAGAAGCTCAAGGACATCGACATTGTGGGCGATGTTCGAGGCGAGGGTTACTTCTGGGCGATTGAGCTAGTGAAGGACCGCAACACCAAGGAGACCTTTAGCGATGCGGAATCTGAGAAGCTGCTCCGAGGCATCCTCTCGCACCGAATGTTTGAAGAGGGTTTGTACTGCCGTTCAGACGACCGAGGCGACCCTGTAGTGCAGCTTGCACCACCTTTGACCATCGGCCCAGACGAATTCAACGAGATTGAACAAATCCTTCGCGGCTGCTTGCTAGAGGCCCAGCGAGCGATCTAAAACCAACATCCACAGGATGTGCGAACGCCGATTCTTTCCACAGAGTCGGCGTTCGTGCTTTAATCGAAACACCCCGCCGCCTAGCCTCGAAGAATGAAGAAAATGACCGAAGAAGCCACTCGCTGCTTTGCTTCACCCATTGGCAACATCTTTGTGAAGGCCAGAAACAACAAGGTGGTTTATCTGACTATGGGCGGCCCGAAAATGGATAACACCGGCAAGGCAAGCGTGCTCGATATTGCAGAAAAGCAGCTCACCAGGTATTTTTCTGGAAAATCCCGGCAACTGGATTTTGAAATCCTTCTTGAAGGCACTGAGTTTCAGCGTGCAGTCTGGGGTGAGATTGCCAAACTTGGCTTTGGCGAGACGAAAACCTACGGAGAGATTGCAGAGGCAATCGGCCGACCAAAAGCAGTGCGAGCTGTGGGCGGTGCCGTTGGGGCCAACCCGGTTCCGCTCGTCGTCGGTTGCCATCGAGTTCTTGGCTCCTCAGGCAAAATCACCGGATACTCTGGCGGCGACGGTCTTCCAACTAAGCGCTGGCTGCTTGCTCTAGAAGGCCTGACGGCCAAGGAATAGCTTGACATTCATAAAGGAATTTGACGACGGGCTCAGCCGCTGTTCTTGGCTAAGCAATGACCCGATTTACCGCGATTACCATGACCAGGAATGGGGCGTCGAGGTTCGAGGCGATCGCGAGATTTTCGAACGAATCACACTTGAGGGATTTCAGGCTGGACTTTCCTGGATTTCGATTCTGAAGCGCCGGGAGGGCTTCCGGCAAGCGTTCCACAATTTCGAACTCGAAAAAGTGTCCGAAATGACTCAAAGCGATGTTGAACACCTCATGCTCAATGCGGGGATCATCCGAAATCGAGCCAAAATTCTCAGCACCTTGTCGAATGCCAAAATTGTCTTAGAAATGCAGGCAAGAGGCGAGAGCATAAGCGAACTTGTTTGGAGTTTTGCGCCAACCTCTCCCCCGCGTCCGGCTGAAGAATTCGCCTGGCTGGCAACCACCGAGGAGTCGAAAGCCCTGAGTAAAGAGCTGCGGCTCCGGGGATTTGGATTCGTAGGCCCAACTACGATGCACGCGATGATGCAAGCAATCGGCATGGTCTCAGACCATGCACCCGGCTGCTTCAAGCGTTAACTTAATTTCGAGAGCTAGGTCGCTTCGCGCGTGACCAGAGTGAGATTGCGACCTGAAACCTCGATAGCTAGCCCGGCCCGCTTGGCGCAAGCCTTTAGGTTGGTAAGGGTTTCCGGGGCATTCTTCGCGGTCAGAGCCGCGCGAACCAATTGACCCTTCGCCTTCTTGTTAAAGTGGTTCAGCGTTCTTCGAGAACCGTCAGGGTATTCCACTTCGACGGTTACGGTGAAGTGCTCGAGGTTTTCTGGAATCGGCGCAAGTTCGGCGTATGCCTTAGACCTGAGATCGATAATCACTCCCCCACTTAGTCTGGGCCAAATTGCGAGGTGCGCATCCGACCATAGTCGTTTGAGGCTCAAGCCACTGAGGTTCTTGCCTGGTGCGATCTTGTATTCAGGAATCAAATCGGTGGCCGGAATCAGACCGAACATCGCGGATTGAATAAGGAGAGTTGACTTAGCGCGCGCAATCTCAGCCGGGGTTAGCGAATTGTGCTCAGTCGGCGTTCCCTTAAGGCCGCGACCGTGGATTGCGGCATAAAGAGTTCCGGTGTATCGGTCAATGGCAGGCATGGTTGGAGAGGTCAACAAGTTTTCAGCTCCGGCAGCCGCTAAGACCGCCTCACGAGCCTTGTTTAGACCGCCAAAAGTTAGCGCCACCTGGTCAATCGTGAGAGCACCACCGCCGGAGCGTTTGGTTTCCGAAGGCGGCAACAAGAACAACATGACTCAATGCTATTTCGGGTCGCTGGTAGCGAACGCCAAACTTAGCCATCCGACCCGGCCATAGACTTGGGTCATGGTCAAACTAACTAAGATTTACACCCGAACCGGCGACGAGGGCATGACCGGCCTCAGCGACTTTAGCCGCACACGGAAGACCGACCCACGCATCGAAGCCTATGCCGACGTAGACGAGGCGAACTCTGCCATTGGCGTGGCTATAGCCTTGGCAAAAAATGAGTTCGCCCCTGAAACAATCTCGCTGCTTCAGCAGATTCAAAATGACCTTTTCGACTTGGGCGCAGACCTTTCGAACCCACTCAACGAACACTACGAGTATCCGCCACTGAGGATGAACCCAGAGTGGATTACCAACCTCGAACAGTCCATCGATGAGTACAACAAGAACCTCGGAAAACTGGACTCATTTATCCTCCCTGGCGGCTCAGGCTTAGCTGCCGGATTACACCTTGCTAGAACGGTAGTCCGACGTGCCGAGCGCGCCACATGGCATGCCATCGAGGCCTATGGCACGGAACCGGCTAAGCAAGGCCACCCGAACGGCGGAGTCAACATCGATGCCGCCAAGTATTTAAATCGCCTTAGTGACCTGCTGTTTGTGCTTGCCCGTTATGCAAATCTAAAACACGGCGGCGATGTGAAGTGGGAGCCGAGGCGCGGCGCATAGGCGTGACGCGCAAATCAAAAACATCTGTCAATTAGAAAACCCCGACCAACCGGTCGGGGTTTTCTATTTGAAACTGGTTTAGATCAGAGCGGCGTGACGAGCAACCACGGTTACTACGTCTTTCTCGACCGACAGGAAACCATCTTCGGCAGATGCCTTGATGACTTCACCACCCTCAAGGGTGATTCGGACTTCGCCAGAACCTAGGATCGCAAGCATTGGCTCGTGGCCTGGCAGCAAACCGATTTCACCCTCGACAGTCTTAGCGACTACCATCTTGGCTTCTCCAGTCCAAACGGCCTGGTCGGCGGCTACTAGCTCAACGTGCAGTGCCATTGTTACTTACCTGATTCCTTCTGAATCTTGTCCCACTCGCGCAGTACGTCTTCGATTCCACCGACGTTGAAGAAGGCCTGCTCGCCAACCTGGTCGAAGTCACCACGGGCGATGGCTGAGAAGCCCTCGATGGTGTCCTTTAGTGGAACGGTCGAACCTGCAACACCGGTGAACTTGGTAGCCATGTAGGTGTTCTGCGAAA
>CANGGL010000027.1 GCA_947453465.1 Microbacteriaceae bacterium
TAGATGGGTGAAAAATCGCAACCTAAAACCTGTGACGCCAAAATATGCGGTCACGCGCGCAGCCAAAATATGCATGCGGGGTGTTTGGGAGCAAAGGTTCAGTCTATAACGATTGGGAAAAGGTTGTAAACAATTTTTCTGGGAAATCACACAGAATGTTGAATTTGGTGCTAGAAGAAGAGAAACATCTTGGCGCGGAGTGTTTTTTCGAACTTTTCCATGGACCCATCGATGGTGGCAAGATCTCTTGCGTCGAGAATCATCGAAGTTGAACCGTCTTCAAATTTGGCTAGAACACAGGGCTCGCGGCCGGTGCTCGAGGTTTCAGTTTCGAATTTTAAGGAGTACTCGCCGGCCAGACGCTCGGTGAGAGCCTTAAAACCGGCCTTTTGCCTGGTGATTCGCTTCAGGTCACAGGTGGCGTTGCCGATCAGGCCACGCTTGGCCAGGTGCAAGCCAACTAGGGCTACGGGTTGGGTTTGCATCAGTGCGCGTCTCGGTGGCTCGGTTGGGTTTGCATCAGCAGGCGACGATCGCGTCGTTGATTTTGTCGGCCCAACCCTGGGCGTCATCGACACCGAGCAGGATGCGGGTGAACTGGGTGCCGCGGGCACCTGCCGACATCTTTGCGGCGAGTGTGATCTCTAGCGGGAGGCCGTGCTTGCGGGTCCAGCTGACAAAGGCTCGGTCACCCAACTTCACATAGGTGCCGGCGATGATCACGCCCGGCAAACCGGTGCCGATTCTCAGACCCAGGGTCATCCACCACTTTTTGTCGGCCACGGCCGCGCCACGGATGGCGATGCCGTTGATGGTCAGGTTGCCGTGCAGGGCGGCCAGCTTCTCGGACGCGCTAAGGCGAATGATGAGTTGGTCCTCGGTTAGCTCGAGTTTTGGCATATCGAAAGTTTTACACAACTTACTGTGATTTTGCCCTGTTAGTTTGGACTAGAGACAGAGGCAAGGTGGCGCGATGCGTAGATTTTTGAAAATCAAACAGGGCAGACCCACGACGCGGGAGGTCTTGATTGAGTTTGTTGGAGCCCTCTTTGGCATGGGACTGTTGGTGTGGATGTCACAGCTGACTGCCGTGCCGCTGCTTTGGGCGCCGCTCGGCGGAACGATGGTCTTGGTTTTTGGTGCCCACGCCTCACCGTTTTCACAACCGATGAATGTTCTCGGCGGGCACCTGCTTTCGGCAACTCTTGCTTTTGTTGCTTTCGCTTTCCTGCCGCACAACACAATCACATTAATCTTTGTCGTCGCCGCCACAATTGCCGCTATGAGACTAGCTCGCCTCACTCATCCACCGGCCGGCGCCAATGCGATTGTGATTTATCTGGCACAGGCGAGTTGGTTTGTTGTCATGCCGGCTCTGGCCTTCGGTATTGGGATTATCCTCGCGCTCGGCTTCTTCGTGCATAAGTTTTCGAAGACGGCGTATCCGGCGCACTAGAACCTTCCAGCGAAAGCGAAACCCCGACGAATTTTGATTCGACGGGGTTTTACTTGAGCTGGCGGTGACGGAGGGATTTGAACCCTCGGTGCGCTTTCACGCACACTTGTTTTCGAGACAAGTACCTTCGGCCGCTCGGACACGTCACCGTGGGATAGATTACTACATCGAGGCATGGCCTTGGAATTCACGCTTTATAAGGGGAACTCGTACATGAGCACCGAAGGTTCGAACAGGGCGATCATCGCGGCACTCGCAGCCAACATCGGCATTGCCGTGACCAAGTTCATCGCTGCCGCTATCTCTGGTTCGGCTTCGATGTTCGCCGAGGCAATTCACTCGGTGGCCGACTCAGGTAACCAGCTTCTTCTTATTGTTGGCGGCAAGCGCAGCCGCCGCCAAGCCACCGATGCCCACCCGTTTGGTTATGGCCGCAGCCGCTACATCTATGCGTTCATGGTTTCGATTGTGTTGTTCTCGATCGGTGGTTTGTTCTCGATCGTCGAGGGTGTCTCAAAGCTTCAAGAACCACACGAGCTTGAGGCAGCTTGGTTGCCACTGAGCGTTCTTGCGGTTTCGATTGTGCTTGAGAGCTTCAGCCTGCGCACCGCGCTGCGCGAGGCCAAAAAAGAGCGCGGTTCACAGAGCCTGGTTCAGTTCATTCGTCACGCCAAGTCACCTGAGCTGCCGGTGGTCATGCTCGAAGACATGGCGGCGCTGCTTGGTTTGGCTCTGGCCTTCGCCGGCATCGGCCTGACCGTCATCACCGGCAACCCGATGTTTGATGCGCTGGGCACGCTGGCCATTGGTGCGTTGTTGCTTGCGGTTGCTGTGATTCTCGGTGCCGAGACTTCATCGCTGTTGATTGGTGAAGGTGCCACAGATGGCGACACCGCCCAGATTCGCAAGGCGCTCGAGGGCGCCCCGGGCGTTAGTTCGGTCATTCACATGAAGACCCTTTATTTGGGTCCGGAGGAGCTGATGCTCGCGGCCAAGATTGCTGTCGATGCTTCGGCGAGCGCGCAGGACATTGCGCGTGTGATTGATGAGGCTGAGGCTGCGGTGCGCGCGGTTGTGCCGGCGACTCGGGTGATTTATCTGGAGCCAGACATCGCGCGCGAGAACTGAGTTTTCTCGAAGGGCTGAGCTTTTAGTCAGCCAAGTTTTAGCTGAGCCCCAGTAGCGCCGCAAGGTCTACTGGGGTTTCTGCTACTGCGTCGGCTTGGGCCCACTCAGACTCGTCACCGCTACCCCACTTAACCAAGATCACTTCGATGCCGTGCTCTCGGGCACCTTCGACGTCGTGAATGCGGTCGCCCACCAGCACAACTCTCGAGAGGTCTGCGTCAAGCAGTTCGAGTTCGGCGAGCGCATAGGCAACTACCTCGGCCTTGGTGCTGCGGCTGCCATCGTTGGTGGCGGTGCCCAGCACATCAAAGAGGTGCAAGAAGTTGTAGTGGTCGCCGACAATTCTCACGCCTGAATAACCCTTAGAGGTTGCCAGTGAATTGAACTTGCCCTGCGCCTTGCTGGCTTCGATGACCTCGAGAACGCCCGGGAAGACATCGGCTTCTAGCGCCCCGCCGCCCTGGATGTATCGCTCACGGTAGATGGCCTTGGCGCGCTCGGCCTCGGCTAGGTCGCCCCCGCAAATCTTCAGGAAGGTGTCAAGTAGCGGTGGGCCAATGTGCTGGTCTAGATCTTCGCGGGCTAAAGCCGGCAGGCCCATCGCGGCAAAAGTGTGGTTGAAAGAGTTGAAGATGCCGGCGCGTGAGTCGATGATCGTGCCATCGAGATCCCACAAGACGGTTGTGTAGGTCATCGTTTTGCCTGGAAGAATTCGCGAATCTGCGCAGCGCACTCGGCTTCGAGGACTCCTGCGATAACTTCAACCGGCGCCCCTAGGCGGCCGTCTCGAAGTAGATCGTAGAGAGATCCTGAGGCGCCAACGCGTTCATCCCAGGCACCGAAGACCACCTTTGGAATGCGGGCGGCAACGATTGCACCGGCACACATCACACAGGGTTCAAGGGTCACAACCAGGGTGCAGTTCTCTAGGCGCCAGTCTTCAAGCTTGGCGGTGGCTTCGCGAATCGCGATGATTTCGGCGTGACCGGTTGGGTCATGGGTAACCTCGCGGTTGTTGTGCGCCATCGCGATGATCTCGTGTTTTTCATCAAGGATGATTGCCCCGATTGGCACATCGGTGCCCGATTTGGCTGCTTCGGCGAGCGCAATCTGCATCAGAGATTCGTAATTCATGGGCACCTCCCAGAGGCCTAACGATTGGGTTAGATTTAGCCTATGCGAGTTCACATTGCCGACCACCCTCTGATTACCCACAAAATCACCGTTCTGCGCGACAAAACCACACCTTCGCCGGTTTTCCGCCAGTTGGTTGAAGAACTGGTGACCCTGTTGGCCTATGAGGCAACGCGCAATGTTCGCGTCGACAAGGTAACCGTTGAAACCCCGGTCACCACTGCGCAGGGTGTGCATCTTTCACGACCTTTGCCGATTGTGATTCCGGTGCTGCGCGCCGGTTTGGGCATGCTCGAGGGCATGGTCAAGTTATTGCCGACCGCCGAGGTTGGTTTCTTGGGCATCAAGCGTGATGAAGAGACTCTGCAGCCTTACACGTATGCAAACCGCCTACCGGATGATCTAACCGGTCGTCAGGTTTTCATCATCGACCCGATGTTGGCCACTGGCGGAACACTGATTGACTCGATCGACTACGTTCTCGAGCGCGGAGCCACTGACATCACCTGTGTCTGCCTGCTCGGTGCACCCGAGGGTCTCGCAACCGTCGAAGCGCACATTGCCGGCAAGGCTGACGTGGATGGTCAGAAAATCTCCATCGTCCTCGGTGCTCTAGACGAGAAGCTAAACGAGCACGGTTACATCGTGCCTGGTCTCGGCGATGCCGGCGACCGCCTTTACGGCATCGCTCAGTAATCCAGCGTTCAACTTTTAACCCAGATAGCGAAAAATGGTGGGTGGCACACAGCGCTATTTCTGCACTGGTTCAATCGGCCATTCCCGTCATTTACAGCCGATTTTATTAGTGCAAAAAGGGGTATTGCGCCCTAGAAGTTTTATACATGTGGGAACGACCTCGCAGTTTTCAACAATTTACGATTGCCGTGCCTATGCAATCTCCTCATCCATTTGAATGAACCCATGTCCTACCTTGCCTATCCACCAAGATTGCCCGTTGAATTTTCGGAGAGCATTGCCCACCTGATCAATCTGACAATGAAGATCAAACATGAAGTGGCAATTAATAAGAACGAGTTCACTAGGTTTTTGGCCCAGGCAGGTAGGGCACCCAAACACTTCCGGGCTATCCCGGATGCCCGAACCGCCTTGCTCAGCAAGCAAAACCGCAAATCTCGAATCTGGGTGTCGATCGTCGGAGCACCCCAGTGGTCTGACACGGCCGAGATTGAGGACAACGATAAATACGCGCTTTACTGCGATCTGTTGCGAAATCTTGAGGCGCTGTATCTGACTCTCCAGGATGGAGGAGTTTGCCCCCTAACCAAAGCAACCACTCTTCAACGCGTACTGGTGCGTCGGCCCGTGCTGTCCATTCGTCAGTTAGCTGAAGACGCGATCATCAACGAGAGCACCGCCAAGCGCTGGTTGAAAAAACTGGAGAGTCGCGGTGTCCTATCCAGCCATCTGAAAGATGGCCAACGTCAGTTTGTGAACGAAGGCCTGATCAACATCATGAATAAGTACATGGACTAAAACCGTGCACAATGGCGCTTTTTGCATGGGTAAAATCAGCAAATAATGAGGGTTGGCGATTGCAGATGGGGTGCAAAACACGGCGCCTATGCCACCCACTCTTTTCTCCGACCCACGCCATCTGAACGGGCGGATGCGCCGCGACCGCCACCGCAACCGCAAAGTACAGTAGGTAACAAACAGCAAGATGGCCCCGCAGATTTGGGCCTGGGGGATAATTGACGTTCTATGACTAACCAGCACCCGGAATTTCACGCGGAGCCACCGACCAATGTGGCCCGAGGTTTCGCGCTGTATGTTGGCGTGGATGAAGCGACGGCAAATGCGGCCGGGACATCGCTGGCTGAACTGGTAACTGCGCTACGCGCCAAGGTCACCGAACTTGTGCCGGCGGCCCACGATGAAACTTATGCGGCGGTTGCTCTGGCCCCGAAGAACATCGGCGGCAAGAACGTAGACATCGTGCGCACCGCGCTTCGAGACCCACGCGCCCTCGACAAGCTTGTAAGCAAGGCTGAGGATGACGAAGCCGCGGCCAACAAGGGCATTCTGATTGACTTCAGCCGCAAAAAGGTATTTGCCGACGGCGAGAACGCCGAGCTCACCTATAAAGAATTTGAGCTACTCAGCTACCTAATCAACCACGAGGGTGAAACGGTTAGCCGTGAAGAGCTCATCGATCTGGTTTGGGCCGGCGATGAAGACAACGCTCCGAGCGACCGAACCATCGATGTTCACATCCGACGCCTGCGCTCAAAGATCACCGGTTATGAAGACATCATCCGAACGGTTCGCGGCGGCGGATACCGCTTCGACAAGCACCCAGATGTGCACGTCGAGGATTACTCGATCTAATCGTGGTTGACAGTCCAACTGCCGATGAGGCCGAAGCGCAGGGCGCATCTGCGCCTGGCGATTTGAACGAGCAGATCAACTCAATTGCCGGTCAGGTTCTTGAACTGATTGACCTGGGCAATCAAACGCCGATCATTCTGATTGATGGGCGCACCGGCTCGGGAAAAACCACTTTTGCCGCAGCCCTGCAAAACCGCCTGTTTCAAAAAGGTGAGTCCGCCCCCCGAGTCATTCACATGGATGACCTCTATGAAGGCTGGGATGGCCTGCAGGCCGGAGTCGACTACCTAATTAGACAAATTCTGAGCCCCCTCGCCCGTCGTGAAGGCGCCAGTTGGCAAGAATATGACTGGACTGCGGCTGGCACTGAGGACCAAGAGCCGGGCCAGGCATCGAAAGTAGGCGCAAGAACTGGAGCCTGGCGAGAGTTTCGTGGCGGCACTCCCCTAATCATCGAGGGCTGCGGATCACTCAGCCGTATTGCCGCGGAGCAGGCAGATCTAACCATTTGGCTCGAAGCCGAACAGGGTGTGCGGCTGCAACGACTTGCGAATCGAGAAGATTCGGCCGGCGGCGACACATCTTGGTTTGCAATGTGGACGGCCCAAGAAGCCGATTTTTATGCACGCGAAAAGTCGGATGAAATTGCCGACCTCGTCATCCCAACAGACTAAGACTCGATTTCGTTGGTGGCATCCCGATAAACGGTTTCACCGTCACGTTTTCCAACTGCGATGACTGAAGCGCCAATCCGCAGCGCGAGCGCAAACCGGAGGTTTATTTAGCGCCCCACGCTCAGCCCTTGCGGTTGTTCAACCAACTGCGCAGACCGGCAATGATCGAACCAAGGATGAAGAAAGCGGCGATGCCGTAAGAGGCACTCTTGACCGCGGGAATGGTTGCCGCGTAGTAGCCGGCCAAGGTAAGGCCGGTGCCCCAAGCCAAGGCGCCGACGGCGTTGGCGCTGAAGAACTTGTAGTAGTTCATCCTTGAAATGCCGGCGATGGCTGGCACGAACACGCGCGCCCAAGGCATGAAGCGTGAGATGACCACAGCCCACCAACCCCAAGCGGTGTAAAACTTCTCTGATTTGCTGATGGCCGAGTGCAGCCAAACGCCCTTGCGCTTATCGAGGTATGGCCGGCCGAAATGGCGGCCAAGGGTGTAACCTATCTGGTCACCGAGCCAGGCAAAAACACCCACACCGATGGCCATGATCCAAATGTTGACCTGGCCCTCGGTTGCGTGGGTTCCGATGCCCCCGGCGGCAACCAACCCGGCGGCAAAGACAAGTGAGTCACCGGTGATAAAAGGCACGAACGCACCCACAAATAGACCGGTTCCGGCAAACACCAAGGCCCAGACCACTACGTAGAACAAGACTGGGCCGGTGGTTGCATACCAGCCGCTAATCTGGTCGGAAATCGACGCATGGATGATTGGGTTCATGCCTCAAGCCTATGCGAAAGCCCCAACCAAAATCGGTCGGGGCTTTCGCTAATAGGTGAAACCTAGGCTGGGTTGCCGTGAAGGATGATGTCGTCTAGTGCAACGCGGGTGCGTGGTGCAATTTCGCGCTCGTGCAGTGGGCCCTCTAGCTTGTCAGCAGAAGCAATCTTGCCGATTGCGATGACGGTGATGATCTCCATGTCTTCGTGAAGGTCTAGGGCTGCTGAAGCAGCTGCCTTGTCTAGGCCAGCCATCTGGTGGGTGACCAAACCAAGCTCCTGAGCCTGAGTGATTAGGTTGCCGACCTGTAGACCTGCGTCATACTGTGCAAAAACAGCTGGGCTTGCATCTGGGTTGACCTTGCTAACCGAAACAACGATTAGAGCTGAGGCGGTCGGAGCCCAAACTGCGTTCCATGAAGCAAGTGCCGGGGCAACTGCTGCGTGAAGCTCGGTGCCACGAACGAGCACTGAGAAGCGAGCAGGGGTTGAGTTGTTTGAAGTGGTTGCCCAGCGAGCAGCCTCAAGAACTGAAAGAGTCTCGTTCTTGGTAAGTAGGTAGGTCTCGTCGAATGAACGTGGTGACCAGCGCTCAGCCAAGACAGACATGATTGGTGCTGAAGTTACTGCAGTTTTTGACATGCGTTATACCTTTTTGTCTAGTGGGGATTGACTAATCCTAACAGGTAGGCTGTCCAAATGTCACGTCGAGGTTTTTATTTATTTCTTGCCATAGGTCTTGCCTGGGGCGTCCCATACTTCTTTTTGGCAATCGCCGGCCGAGACTTCTCGACACCGACCATCATCTTCAGCCGCGTCGCCATTGGCGCGCTCATCCTGATTCCGCTGGCAATCAAGCGCGGGGCGCTCATCCCTGCATTGAAAGCCTGGCCTTGGGTTTTGGCTTTTGCCGCAATTGAGATGATTGGTCCATGGTTTTTGCTGACCGAGGCCGAGCGTCACGTGCCATCGGGGTTGGCCGGTTTGATGATTGCGACCGTGCCGATTTTTGGCATGTTGATTGCCTATTTCTTTCAGGGCGATAAATCGGTGCGACACCCGAAGACCCTGGCCGGCCTGGCGATTGGCTTTGCGGGTGTGGTCTTGCTGGTTGGCATTGACTCGCTGACCGGAACCTTCGAACCGATTTACCTTTTGATGCTGGTGGTTTCGGCCCTCGGCTATGCGGTTGCGCCGGCAATTGCCAACGCAAAACTGCAGGATGTGCCGACGGTTGGCGTGATTGGTTTGTCGCTGAGCATGGTTGGCATTTTCTATGCGGTGCCGGCACTGATGGCGTTGCCGGGCGAGATTGCCGCCGGCCCGCACATCGAAGCGGTTGGTTCACTGCTGGGTCTTGGCGTGATCAGCTCGGCGCTTGCGTTTGTGATGTTCTTTGATTTAGTCAAGGAGGTCGGCTCCGCACGAGCCACCCTCGTGACCTACCCGAACACCGCTTGGGCACTGCTGCTTGGCATCGTGTTCTTGCACGAACCAATCACCATCGGCTTGCTCACCGGCCTGCCGCTGGTTGCCCTGGGCAGTTATTTGGCGCTACGCAAGCACTAGTCTTTGACGCTTCGCAGGCACCGAGCCGCAGAGCTGCGCAAGCACTAGCCGATAAGTTCGTCGACGATCGACTGGATGTTGGCACGGCGACCATAGAAGAAGTATTCGTCAGCCGGGTTCTTGAGGTTGTCGAGACCGGCAACTAGCTCGGCGGCATTGTTGAACGCCGAGGCGTAGCCGCCGCCGATTAGCGGCGAAAGGTGCTCCCACCCGGGCAACTTGATGATGGCAACCTTGGCGCCGAGACCCGCGGCCTCGATGAGCGCGGTTGAGAACACACCAACTGAGATTTCAGATTCGGCGATGACCTCGAGCGAGCTCTTCTCAAACTGCGTGATGGTGAGGTTAGCCGGCGCCTTGACCGACTTCAACTCGGCAATGTCGTTGCGCGGGTGCAACTTGAAGATCACATTTAGATCTGGGCGTGCCTTGGCAAACTCAACCGCTGCCTTGAAGATGTCGAGGCCGATGAGCGGCTGCGAAAGCCAGACGATTTGACCCGGAACACGGATGATTGGAGCCTGAGCGACCACATCTGACGAGGTCGAAGAAGTAACACCGTGAAGGCGCTCACGCATCGATTCAAACTCTTCGGTTGAGCCGATGACACGAACTGACTGACCGCCGGCACGCTCGATGCCCGAGGTCCAATAATCACCCCAGGTCCAGATCTCGTTCGGGATGTATTCGATCACCGGCGAACCAGGCCATGAGAACTGCAGTGAATACTTCGAGAAAACACCGCTCTGAATCTCGATGACCTTCATGCCGAGGCTCTGGGCCGCAGCCTGCAGCGGCATTCGCGCGGCGTTGACGGCAAAAACATACTTGGCGCTGGTGCGTTTGAAAATCTTGCGGTAACCATACTTCTGGATGAAGAAAATACGAAGCATCCATCGTGGGAAGGTGCGCATTGGGTCGAGGCTGAAGCCAGTCTGGGCTTCAAGAGCGGCAACCACTCGGGCATACTTCTCGAGGTCAGCCTTCTTCACACCCAGGCGGACGATGACGGCGGCCGGATAGTGCCAACGGCGGTTGAAATAACCATTGATGTCTTCAAGGCGCGGGCGGTTGGTGATTTTGTCCCAGGTGCCAACACCCAAAACCAGGCCTCGGTCACCGAGGGCATCGATGACCGGCTGAGCGAACTTTTCGATGTGTGGCTCATTGCCATCGCGGGTGGCAAAAGGCACAACGATGGCCTTCTTTGACTTCAGGTCTCGATAGTCAGGCTCGCCAAGGTGTGCTGCTGCGCCGGAAATTTTGCGCGGGCCGAACGACCAAGAAGCCAAGGGGCCAAGCCAACCGAAACGGACAGCACGCCAAAGCAGAATTGCCGGCTTGCGACCGCGGTATTGTTCGACGCCTTCATAGAAAGCAACCTGTTTGCCCTGGCCAGAGGCGAAAAGACCCGAGTTGGCCATCAGAGTTTTGAGCAGGCGTGAGCGCATGACCGACCAAACCTGAACGCCCATCACGCGCCAGTTATAAAGGTCTTCGGCGGCTTCGACGGCAAAGAATGCCTCGCCGATTGACGCGATGCCGGCTTCAACTGCGGCTTCGGCGGGTGCGCTTTCAACATCGGCGGCTACGGTTGGGTCAACCTCGAGAGCGGCGTCTGAATCGAAGGCGTCGTTGTGATCGGTGTTTCTAGGTGGGTTCACTGAGCAATCTTAATCGCGGCCCAAAGGTCAGAATCTGACAGCGGCTGCGCGTAGTAGTAACTCGGGTCATTGGCGCCCAAGCTTGAGGCTCCCCCTAGGAATGATTTTAGCGCACTCTGGTTTTCGATGAGCTGGGCGTCACCGCGTTCAACCAGGCCACGGATGTGGTGCCAGCCCGAAAACCCGAGCACACCAACCTTGCAACCAAGCGCGAACGCCTCAAAAAGCGCGGTGGTGTAAACGCCGAGGACAAACTCTGAACGAGACATGAGCTCGAGAGTGCTCAAAGATTGATCGGCCAAAATCAAGTTTGATGGCACCGCAGGTGCGGCCAAAGTCGTGGCCGCGATGGGTGCTGCTGCAGTCGTGGCCCCCGCGCGCTCAGCAACCGCACGGGCAACCTCGGCAAAATCAACCGGCGCCTCTTGCGGGTGCTGCTTTAGGGTAAACAAAAAGTCAGGGTTGGCGGCAGCCGCAACCAGCAAAAACTCGGCGATGGCCTGAGTGGCATGAGCCTGCGACGCGATGAGCACGGTCTTGGGCTGGTGGGCCTCGCCAGCGACGGCCAGTTCACGCTCGCGCGCGAGCGCATCGGTGATGAAATCAGGCGCACCGATAACCTTGCGAACCGTGCTGGCGGGCAACCCGGCAACATCACCCCAATAGGTGCCCCACTCAAGAAACTCGTCGGGCTGATAGGCAACGCGGTCTTGGTCGGGCCAAGACAGGTATGGGTGGATGCCCGAAATGGCCCCGTGCTGAGGCTCGACAACGGTTGCCCCGGCGGCCTGAGCCCCGGCAATCATCGAGCGCTTCCAGGCATTGACGATGAAAACCTTGCGCACACCGGCGGCCTTGAAGAACTTCTTCCAACCCATGCGCTGTGCCACGAATTGCACTAGCAACCAGCGCGGAAATTGCCTATAAGGGCCCGCGATATTCGTCACTTCGCCAGAATTTTGCATGGGTGCCGTTTTTAGCCCAGACACCTTTTCCTGCTCAGCCGTTAGGAGCCCAACCTCGAGGTGCCGGATGACCCGAGCGTATTTAGCCGAGTGCGATGAACGCAGAGTTGGCGCAACCAAGAGACGCGCCAGGTTTCCATAACGAGAGATGAACTCTTGCTCGAGGTTTTCAACCTGGGGGCGGCCCGACCCGACATCATCTGGCCCCATTCCCAAAATCAGCGGCTTGTGACCATTGGCCTCGAGGGTATCAACGATGTAAGTACTGAACGGGTCGAGCCCGGCTGCGTTGCGACGCACAAAAGGAACCACCGCATATTCGGAGGGCAAGAAAGCGATGTCTGCCGAATCGTCGGCTGAAAAACTGTGCGCCACCGGCGGCCGCCGCTCAAAAACACCCAACTGCTCGGCAACCTCGCGCATCAAAAGACTGCGCAACAGCGGCCATAGATAAACCGAACCGACCCGCCAAGAAACCAGGTTCTCGCGCGCCTCAATCTCGGCAAAGACCTCCCACACCCGCTCAATACTCGGTTTGTGGTCAGTGCTCAAGAAGTGCCTTTGCTCGGTCGAAGTCGGCCTGGGTGTCAATGTCGATCGACTCATCACGACTCATGATGTAAGGGGCGGCGTTGGTCACCGGGATGGCGCCGGCGGCCAAGAAGTCGCTCAGCTTGAAGATGTAAATCGCGCCATTTGGAATGAACGCCTCAGGCAGCGCCTGGCGGTTGGTCTCGAATGCCTGCGGGAAAAGCGGGGTTAAACGGCCACCCGCATTGATGTTCAGAGACCAGTAAGGGCTCTTCTCGGGGGTGGTCACCGAAACCACCGAGCGAACGCCCGGGGTGATCATATTGAAAGCCTCTTCAACGTGCAGACCGGTGCGAGCCGGTGAGGTTGGCTGAAGGTAAACAATCCAAGGGTCGCGGCCATCGAGATCAATCATCACGGATGGTGAACCAAAGTAGTCGCGCAGAACATCGGCAGCCGTGGCGTCATCGGTGGCAGCGAAGTCGGAACGCTTGAAGGTGACGCAGCCGTGCTCTTTGGCCTCGGCCAAGATTGCCTCGTCGTCAGAAGACACGATGGTGGCATCAACGGCAGTCATGCGCAGCCAGTCGTCGGCAGACTCGGCAGCGCGCTGAATCATTGACTTGCCGCCGATCTTCATCAGGTTCTTGCCAGGCAAGCCCTTAGAACCGCCGCGGGCGGGGATGAATGCAAAAACCATGTCGTCGTCAAGCATTTAAACTCCTATTCGAGCCACTGTTCGATGTTGTTGCGTGCATCATTCAGATCATCGTGGCGCCCGATGTCGAGCCAAGACTCGTGAATCGGGAAAGCCGAGACTTTCTGACCATGCTCCTTGATCTTGTCAAGAAGCGTAGGCATATCACAGTACTCATCTGCGGGGACAAGCGATAGTGCCCAAGGGTCAAGTGCATAAATTCCGGCAGATACCATCGAGCGGTGCAAAGGCTTCTCAGAGATTGATTCAACCTCGGTGCCCTTGATGTTCACCACGCCGTAAGGAATCTGGAACGAGTACTCGCGCACGCCCAGGGTGCCCATCGCGCCGGTCTTTTTGTGAAAACGGATGACCTGGCGGAAGTCACAGTTGGTGAGCAAATCAGAGTTCATAACGATGAACGGCTCTTCAAGTTTGCCGTTCAACTGGCCCAGTGCGCCGGCGGTGCCGAGCGGCTGTGACTCGTGCAAATAGGTGACGTTCAAACCAAGCCAAGCGCCATCTTTGACGTGCTCTTCGATGATGTTGCCCAGGTAGTTGACCGAGATGAAAATGTTTTTGAAACCCTGCGACTTCAGCTTGCGCAGAATGATTTCGAGAATCGGCATGTCGCCGATCTTCAGCATCGGCTTCGGAACATCTTTGGTCAGTGGGTAAAGGCGCACGCCCTTGCCGCCGGCCATCAAAACCACCGGGGTCGAAATTTCGTCAGGGGTGACCAGGTCGGCGTCGGTGAAAAGCCCAACAACCTTGCCCGAGCCATCGATGACTGGCACCGAGTGAATCATGCGAGCCAGCTGCTCAACCATCACGGTCTGGGCGTCGTCACCCAGGTTGGCGGTGGTTGGGTTTGGGTTCATGACATCGGTCACGAGAGTCTTCATGTCGAGGCCGCGCAGCAGACCGCGGCGAATGTCACCATCGGTCACGGTGCCCAGCAGCACACCGGCGTCATCGATGACCAGCGCAATCTGCTTGGTGCCCTTTGAAATTGCGGCGATGGTGTCGAGCAAGCTCGCGCTCGGAGAGACCGTTAGATCGGCAAGGTTCTTGATCATCGGTTAGCTCTCAATCGGGCGGTTTTGCGCCGGAACGCCAACCGCCATGTGGTTGTCTGGCACGTCGCGAATCACAACGGCACCTGCGCCAATAATACAGTTTTCACCGATTTGAAGGCCCTGAATAATGGTTGCGCCGATGCCAATGTGGCTGCCCTGGCCAACCGAAACCTCGCCGGCAAGTTTGGCGCCGACCGAAATATGGCAACTGCGGCCGATGACCGCATCGTGCTCGACGATGGCACCGGTGTTCACGATGGTGTCTTCATCGATGAAAGCATCAACACCGATGATTGCCCCGGCAAGCACCTGAACTCCCTCGAGCAGGTTGGCCGAATCGCTGACGATTGCGGTGTCTGAGACGATCTGTAGGAAGTTGAAGCCGGCCTCGGTGAACTTTTCGAAAACCGACTGACGCACGTTCAGTGAACCGGCCGAGCCGATGCCGTTGATTAGCAAAAAGTCTTCGCGGTCAAACTCAAGCAGGTTGGCGTCATAGCCAAGCCAAGCAATCTCGACACC
Organism: Microbacteriaceae bacterium; assembly: GCA_947453465.1. Classification (GTDB taxonomy): domain Bacteria; phylum Actinomycetota; class Actinomycetes; order Actinomycetales; family Microbacteriaceae; genus Rhodoluna. Next base: position 14,543 of record CANGGL010000027.1, read on the forward strand.
GCCATCATCGGGGGCCAAACGTGAGTCAACATCGCGAGGCGCAACATAACCGTGCAATTCAAAACCAACATCGCGCAACGTCTGCTGAAGCACGCGAGCGTGACCGCCCGAGCCCAGCATGACCAGCTTCGGAAAGTTGCTGTCGGTCACGGCCAAGGTCTCTAACTCTTCCGAGTCGAAATCTGCTTCATCAAAGCCCGACATACTCGCCAACCGCGTAATCCTGAGTGGCAACCGAACCGATTACCTCATAGAAGTCAAAGCTGGTGCGGCCGGCACCCGGGCGACGACATTCGAGATCGGCCTCGGTGATTGTGGCACCGGCAAGAATCGGCTGCTTGGCAACCAGTGAGCGACGAACCGCGGCCTTGTTTGAGACCTCGATTGGCTGGCACTCCTTGACCTCTTGACCCAAGGCAATGGTGGTCAAACGAATCTGGTCAACCATCGCCTTTAGCTCGGTTGGGTCAAGCGATGCCTCGTGGTCTGGGCCCTCAAGGGTCTTGTCTAGGGTGAAGTGCTTCTCAATCACGGTGGCGCCAAGGGCAACAGCAATGGTCGAGGCAAGGATGCCAGCTGAGTGGTCTGAATAGCCAACCGGCAGGCCAAACTCGTCGGCAATCAGCTGGATGGCCTTGAGGTTCAAGATGTCGAGCTCAGCCGGGTATTGAGTGGTGCAGTGCAGAATCGTGCACTTCTGCTTCATGATCTTCTCAACCCGAGGGTCATCCCAGTAAAGGTCAAGCTCGGCAGCCGATGGGTAAGCCTCAGAGGCAACCAAACCGTTGGCCTTGGCAAAACCAAAGGCGATGAACTTCAGCGCCTGCTCGATCTCAGGGATGTTTGCCATGCCGGTTGAAAGAATCACCGGAAGGTTTGAGAGGCCAGCCTCGACCAGCATCGGCGCGAAGGTTAGGTCACCAGAGGCAACCTTGACCAACGGAATGTGCAGTTCGTCGATTAGGAAGGCAAGCTCGTCAAGGTCGAAGCCGGTTGACAAGAAGCCGATGCCGCGAGACTTAGCGTGGTCGCGCAGGCGAGCGAACTCTTCGTGTGAAAGCTCAAGGCCCTTCAAGAGGTCCCACTGCGAGCGAGTGTCGCCGTCGCCCTTCTTCTGGTACTCAGCCAGCTGGGCATCCTTGCGGGCCAGCTTGTCGGCAGAGAAGGTCTGAAACTTGATGATGTCGGCGCCAGCTTCGAGGGCAACGTCAATCATCTCGATGGCGCGCTCGACCGAACCGTTGTGGTTCACACCGGCTTCGGCAATGATCAAAACTTTTTCACTCATGAATGGGCTCCTTGGGCTTCTGAATTAATTGCTTGCGCCGGCCTAGGCCTGGTCGCTAAATCTCTTTTTTGGTGGGCTTGGCAAATCAAACTTGGTCAGCAGCTCGGCGGCCTTTTTGGCAAAACCGGCTTCGCCGAACGGCGATGGCGCGGCAGCGGCCAAAGCGGCAAACTCAGGAGTGAGTGCCTTTTGCAGCCCGGCGAGAATCTCATTGCGGTTGAAGATGCCAGACGCGCCATCCACCTTGATTACACCGGCGCCCATCGGGCGACCCTCCTGGCGGTTGCCCACCAAGACCGAAGGCTTGCCGAAAATCGGCGCTTCGAGAACTGTCGAAGACGAGTTGCCGGTGACCACATCAACCTCGCGCATGACCGATAGGTAACCGAGCTGGCCGAAAGACTCGACATAAGAAACGTGGTCTGGGTGAGCCGCGGCAAAGGCCGAAATGGCTGCGCGAACCTCATCCGAACCGATGTCATTATTGGTGCCAGTGATGATCAACTGAACGTGAGTGCTGTCTGAAGCAGGCGACGCATCACCAGAAACAGAGACGGCTTCCATCGCCGCCAACAACTCTTCAATCATGAACTTGGCCGTGGCCACATCGAAGGCGGCCGGGTGAAAGGTCATCAAGATGTTTTTGTGACCGAAGCGAATGCCAAATTTGTGCTCGAGTTCTTCGCGGCCGAGCAGCTGCAAGCCCTCGATGGCATCGAGCACCGGTGCGCCAAAGTTGAAGACTCGCGAGGCCTCTTCACCCAGCTGAAGCACTCGGGCACGGTGTTCATCGGTGGTGGTGAAGTGCAAATAAGAAAGCTTGGTGATGGCATGACGCAGTGAGTCGTCCATGGCGCCAAGGGTTAGCTCGCCGCCGTGGATGTGTGCCACCGGAATCAGCAGAATGGTGGCTGCGGTGGCCATGGCAAAAGCCTCGAGGCGGTCACCGAGCACCACCACAACATCGGGCTTTAGGTGGTTCAAAATCAGCGAGAACTTGGCAACGGCTTCACCGGTTTCAACCGCTGCGGTTAGCGATGCCGAGGCGTCTTCACCGAGCAAATCTTTGGTTGGTTCGGCGGCCCAGATGTCTACCTCGGCGGCCGGGTGAAAACCATCGCGCACAATCTCTTCAATGGTGCGGCCATAAGCCTCAGAAAGATGTGTGCCGGTGACAATCAGCTGCAGTTCAACCGCCGGGTTGGTGCCCTGCGATGCCGCATCGAGCTCGGCAATCAGCGGGCGCAAGAGGCCATAATCGGCACGGGTGCCGGTCATCACCGCAATCTTGCGCGAAAGGTCGGTCACAATCGCCTCCAGCCTGCCAGCCCTCGGGCTAGCGGCCAAGCCCTTCGGCCAAACGCGGCGTTGATGGCAAGCAAATTAGCGATGCGTGCAGCGCCTCGGCAACCGGCACGGCACCAACCGGAGCACCGGTATACATGCGCTGCTTGTGGAGGAGGTTCCACATTGGGCGAACCAAAAGGCCAGCATCGTGGCAGGCCTGCATTAGCTCGTCGCGGCGCTCCAAAGATGGCTCATCAAGCTGCACGGCACACAACCAGTAGTTCGAGATGGTGCCCTCTGGTTCGAAAACAAACTTCAGGCCCTCAACACCGGCAAACGCCTCGCCATAAGCCAAAGCCAGCTGACGCTTCTGCTCAAGGAAACGTGGGTACTTATCAAGCTGAGCCATTCCAAGAGCGGCGTTGAGGTTTGGCATGCGATAGTTCCAGGCAATTTCATCGTGCTCAAACTCCCACTTGTGTGGCAGCTTGGCAGTGGTGGTGAGGTGCTTGGCGCGGCGACCCAGCTCATCATCGTTGGTCAAAATCACGCCGCCACCGCCGGTGGTGACAATCTTGTTGCCGTTGAACGAAATCATGCCGGTGAGGCCAAAGGTGCCGGTGTGCTGCAATTCACCAGCCGAGTTAGTCACGAAAGAACCCAAAGATTCAGCCGCGTCTTCGACCACTGGCACGCCAAATTCGGCCGCGATGGCACAGATCTCTTCGATCTTCAGAGGGTGGCCAAGGGTGTGCATCGGTGAAATTGCGGCGATACGGCGGCCAGACTCAGGGTTGATCAAAACGCCGTTCTCGCGAACGCAGGCCTCAAGGGCGGTGCGCAAAGCCGCCGGGCTCATGCCCATGGTGCCAAATTCAGAGTCAATAAAGTGCGGCACTGCACCCGAGTGTGAAACCGCGTTGGCCGTGGCGATGAAAGACAGAGTCGGCACGATGACTTCATCACCGTATTCGACACCAGCCAAGAACAGGGCAACCTGCAAACCAACGGTTCCGTTTGAAACCGCGATGGCGTGCTTGGCGCCGGTGATGTTTTGGATGCGCTCTTCAAGTTGCGGGATGAACGCGCCTACCGATGAAACGAAGGTTGAGTCGAGGCACTCGAGAACATACTTCTTCTCAAGCTCATCAATCTCAGGCTCGTGAAGGTTGATTGGGCGTGGTTCTTTGGCGAGCGCAGAGCCCGCGACCACCGAGCGAATTCGCTCGACTAATTCGTTCTTCAGATCTGCCATTTGCTCTTCTCCCTTTTGGTGAGCGCGAGCGCTAAACGGTGTATTCGGTTGGGCGGTATTTAGCCAGGTTGACCGGGTTGGTGAACCACTCGACGGTCTTTTCTAGACCAACGCGGAACCCATCGAGCCCCTTGATTTCAGGCTCCCAACCAAGAACGGTCTTGGCCTTGGTGTTGTCGCTGAACAGACGCTCAACCTCAGAGTTTGCCGGACGGATACGGTTTGGGTCTTCGGTCGCGACAGCGCCGGCACCCATGATGTCGTTGATGATGTTGAAGGTCTCACCGATTGAAACCTCGAAGCCAACGCCAAGGTTGGTGACCTCGCCGAAACCGGTGGTGGCGTGCAGAGCCTTTTCGAAGCCCTTGGCAGTGTCGGTCACATAGGTGAAGTCGCGGGTTGGGGTTAGTGCACCCAGATTCACGCTCTTCATGCCCGAAGCAAGCTGAGAAATGATGGTCGGAATAACCGCACGAGCCGACTGACGCGGGCCATAGGTGTTGAACGGGCGAATGGTGATGGTTGGCAACTCGAATGAGCTGTAGAAAGACTTGACCATCATGTCGGCACCAATCTTGGTGGCCGAGTATGGGCTCTGGCCCTGAAGAACGTGGCCCTCATCCATCGGCACATACTGCGCGGTGCCATAAACCTCAGAGGTTGAGGTGTGAATGAAGCGTGAAACACCGGCGTCTCGCGCGGCGTTCAAAAGATTCAAGGTGCCCTGGATGTTGGTCTGCA
>CANGGL010000028.1 GCA_947453465.1 Microbacteriaceae bacterium
AGCAACAGCCTGCAAAGCTGTAAACCCACGGGTTCAAATCCCGTCTCCACCTCGAAAAAACTAAATAGCACGGTCGATTGGCGCAGCGGTAGCGCACTTCCTTGACATGGAAGGGGTCACTGGTTCGATCCCAGTATCGACCACCAAGCAGAGCCCACTAGGTGGGCTCTTTTGCTTTAACTTTTATCGATATCCAAGCAAAGAAATAACCCCGAGATTCTCGGGGTTATTTCTGCCTTAAGGTGTTACTTTATTTTGAGGGTCTTGGCGGTTGCCGCCAGTGACGCTGCGGCAACGGCAGGGTCTGCCGAGAGCTTTGAGCCGAAGCTAGGAATGATCTGCTTCAGCTTGGCCTGCCAGCCATCAAACTCGTTGGCAAAGCTGCGCTCGAGGACCTGAAGCATGACATAAACCGCCGTTGAGGCGCCCGGAGATGCCCCCAAAAGCCCTGAGATCGAACCATCGGCTGACGTGATAACTTCCGTACCGAACTGCAGTACGCCACCCTTTTTACGGTCCTTCTTGATTACCTGAGCACGCTGACCGGCGTCAAGTAGGCGCCAGTCCTCTGACTTTGCATTTGGCATGAATTCAAGGAGGGATTCAAACTTCTTCTCCTTGGTCTTCACAAGTTCCCCGACCAAGTACTTGATCAGTGGGAAGTTGCCCAGACCAACGGCAAGGTAGGGAATTAGGTTGGCCGGACGAAGTGAGGCCGGTAGGTCAAAAATTGAACCGTTCTTCAGAAACTTAGGGTTTGCTGTTGCGTAAGGGCCGAAAAGCAAACTTGCCTTACCGTCTACAACTCGAGTGTCTAGGTGAGGGACAGACATCGGGGGAGCGCCCACACTCGCCTGGCTGTATACCTTTGCCTGGTGTTTAGCTACCAGCGCTTGATTGTCGGTGCGCAACCACTGGCCACCGACTGGGAATGTTCCGTAACCCTTGGCCTCGCCAATTCCAGACTTTTGAAGCAACTTTAATGCCCAGCCGCCGGCTCCGACGAAGACAAACTTGGCCTTGCGATAGGTGCGCTGACCAGTGTTGGTATCACGAACGGTGATCTCCCAGGTGCCGTCCTTAAGGCGATTTAGGCCCTGAACTTCGCTTGAGGTTGAAACGCTTACGCCAGACTTCTCAAGGTTCTTGAAGAGCTGTGTGGTGATTGAACCGAAGTCCACGTCGGTCCCAGAATCGATGAAGGTGGCTGCAATCGGCTCATCGCCGGTTCGCCCTTCAATTAGCAGGGGAGCCCACTTGGCAATGACCTTCGGGTCCTTTGAAAATTGCATTCCCGCGAATAGCGGCTGGTCCTTCAAAGCTTCGAACCGGCGCTGCAGGTAATCAACGTCTTTTGCGCCGCGAACAAAGGTCATGTGCGGGGTCGAGTTGATGAAGGTCTCCGGTGAGCCGAGGATCTTCGTCTCAACTAGGTAAGACCAAAACTGGCGCGAGAGCTGGAACTGCTCATTGATCGCCACGGCCTTGGCCGGGTTTGGCAGTGAGCCATCTTTCGAGTCCGGCATGTAGTTCAACTCGCAAAGCGCAGCATGGCCAGTCCCAGCGTTGTTCCAAGGGTTTGAACTTTCGAGAGCAACCCGGTCGAGTCGCTCAAAGACCTCGATGTTGAGGTTCGGCGACAGCAGCTTTAGGAAGGTGCCCAGAGTCGCGCTCATGATGCCCGCACCGATGAGGATTACGTCTGGATTTTCTGATTTACTCACTGATTCAGTCTAACTTCGTTGTCGGATTGAAAAGGGCCGTGCAGGCAGTAAAACCCTAGATTGAAGTCCCAACGAGCTGGCCGATTCCGTAGGTGATGCCCATCGTCAAAAGGCTGACGACCACGTTGCGCAAAATGGCCTTGCCCGACTTGGCGCCACCAATCTTGGCACCGACAAAACCGGTGACCGCAAGTGACGCGATGACGGCCACTACAGTGACCTGAATTCGGTAGTTGACCCAAGGGCCGGTAACTGCGATTAGAGGTAGCAGTGAACCACCGGCGAAGGCTACGAAGGAAGAGATGGCTGCTTGCCCTGGGCTAGCGTGCTGCTCTGAGTCGATGCCAAGCTCCGCTTCTGCATGAGCCTTCAATGGGTCAATAGCAGTTAGTTCAATTGCGACCTTTTGTGCGGTCTCGAGCGAGAGGCCCTTTTGCTCGTAGAACCAAGCGAGTTCCCTGAGTTCAAGCTCTGGGTTTGCTGCCAACTCAATGCGCTCCTTTGCAAGAGCAGCCTTCTCACTGTCCTTCTGAGCTGAAACAGAGGTGTATTCGCCGCCGGCCATAGAAATCGAACCCGCGACTAGACCGGCAACACCAGCGATGAGGATAGCCGCTGAGTCAGTAGTTGCGCCAGCAACACCCATGACCAAACCTGCGGTTGAGACGATGCCGTCGTTGGCACCGAGAACACCGGCTCGAAGCCAGTTGAGACGAGAGGCCATGCTCTTGCGCTGAAACTCCTGGCTGTTCAAGAGTGCTTCATCGAGTTTGTTTAGGTCCTGATCTTTAGTCATTCCTCAATCAAACACTGAGATTCGCCGCAGGGCTAGCAAGGCACACCTAAGTTGAATCGTTAGGATTAGAGAGTTCAGGCGAGTAAATGGAGTCACTTTGTCAACTATTCAAATCACGGTCGATGGCGCACCTCGAGAAATCGAGCAGGGTGCCGATGGATTCGGCCTATTCGGTGACAAAACCATCGTTGCTCAGCGCGTAAACGGGGAATTGAAGGACCTGGCTCACAAACTCGCAGCAGGCGATGTCACCGAGGGTGTGGCGATCTCATCACCAGACGGCCTAAACATTTTGCGACACTCGGCTGCGCACGTACTCGCGCAGGCAGTCCAGACTATTAACCCGGAAGCGAAGCTGGGCATTGGCCCGCCGATCACCGATGGCTTCTACTACGACTTTGATGTAGAAACTCCTTTTGCGCCTGAAGACCTAAAGGCTCTCGAGAAGGCAATGGATCGCATCATCCGACAGGGACAGCGATTCATTCGCCGTGTAACTACCGATGGCGAAGCCACAGTGGAACTCTCAAACGAGCCATACAAGATTGAACTAATCGGACTCAAGGGCAACCAGGACGCAGTCGGTGAGGGGTCGGCTGAAGTCGGCGCCGGCGAACTCGCCATTTACGACAATGTCGACCCGCAGACTGGAAATGTAGTTTGGAAGGATCTCTGCCGAGGACCACACCTTCCTAACACCCGAATGATCGGCAACGGCTATGCGTTGACCCGCTCGGCCGCCGCGTACTGGCGAGGAAACGAAAACAACAAACAGCTTCAGCGAATTTATGGCACCGCCTGGCCAACCAAAGATGAACTTCGAGCTCACCAAGAACGTTTGGAAGAGGCCGCCCGCCGCGACCACCGCCGTCTAGGACAGGAACTTGATCTATTCTCTTTCCCAGAGGAAATCGGTTCTGGTTTGGCAGTGTTCCATCCAAAGGGTGGAATCATCCGTCGCGTGATGGAGGACTACAGCCGAAAGCGCCACGAGGAATCTGGCTACGAATTCGTCTATTCACCACACATCACCAAATCAAACCTTTTTGAGCAGTCAGGCCACCTTGCCTGGTATGCCGACGGCATGTTCCCGCCGATGAAGATGGACGAAGAAGTTGACGAAAACGGCGTCGTTCGAAAGCAGGGTCAAAACTACTACCTGAAGCCAATGAACTGCCCGTTCCACATTTTGATTTTCAAGGCCCAAGCGCGCAGTTACCGTGATCTTCCACTACGCATGTTTGAGTTCGGATCGGTTTACCGTTACGAAAAGTCTGGCGTACTGCACGGCCTTACCCGTGTTCGCGGAATGACTCAGGATGATGCCCACCTATTTGTCACACCGGACAACATGGAAGAGGAACTTACCAAGGTTCTCGGCTTCGTGCTCGGACTGCTTCGTGACTACGGTTTGGATGACTTCTACCTTGAGCTTTCAACCAAGGAAGAGGGGAACCCGAAGTTTGTTGGCGACCCTGCCATTTGGGAAAAGGCTACCGAGACGCTTCAGCGAGTGGCAACCGCCTCTGGCCTCGAGCTAGTTCCAGACCCGGGTGGCGCCGCGTTCTACGGACCGAAGATTTCAGTTCAGGCTCGTGACGCCATCGGCCGCACCTGGCAGATGTCAACCATTCAGCTCGACTTCAACTTGCCCGAGCGCTTCGACCTCGAATACACCGCCCCAGACGGTTCGAAGCAGCGTCCCGTGATGATTCACCGCGCGTTATTTGGTTCTATTGAGCGTTTCTTCGGAGTATTGACCGAGCACTACGCCGGTCACTTCCCACCATGGTTGGCTCCGGTGCAGGTGGTTGGCGTCCCAATCGCAGAGGCATTCTCTGGCTACCTTCACGACATCGCCGACCGCCTAAAGGCTCACGGTGTTCGAGTGACCATCGATGACTCAGATGATCGCATGCAGAAGAAGATCCGAAACCACACCATGGCCAAGGTCCCGTTCATTCTGCTCGCCGGCGGCGAGGATGAGGCAGCTGGAGCGGTTAGCTTCAGATTCCGAGACGGGCACCAGGAGAACGGTATTCCGGTCGACGAAGCTGTGGCTCGCATACTCAAGGCCATCGAAGACAAGGTGCAGGTTTAGCCATGGATGAGCGGCGGATGGAGTTCTCGAGTGACCTGCCGGGCGTACCAAACGCATTCCAACACCTCTGGACTCCCCACCGCATGGTTTACATCCAAAACGGACAACAACCACCCGAGCACGAGTGCCCTTTTTGCCTCGCACCGGAAAAGGCGGATGAAGAGACGCTCATCGTTCATCGAGGGGTACACGCCTACGCCCTTCTGAACCTTTTTCCCTACAACTCTGGACACCTTTTGGTGTGCCCTTACCGCCACATTGCTACATATGACCAGGCCACGCCCGAAGAGATAGCTGAGATTGGGTCAATTACTCAACAGGCGATGCGGGTACTAGCCAAGGTCTCAAAGGCACAGGGATTCAACATAGGGATGAACCAGGGCGAATTAGCAGGCGCGGGTATTGCAGGGCACCTTCACCAGCACATCGTTCCTCGCTGGCTCCACGACTCAAACTTCTTCCCGATTATCGCCGAAACCAAGGCGTTGCCTCGATTGCTCGGTGAAGTTCGTAATGACATCGCAAGCGCTTGGGACACCGTTTAGACTTGTTCTCATGAGCAAATCATCAATCCCAACTTCAACCACCGGCACACCTCTAGTCAAGCGCGGCTTGGCCGAGATGATGAAGGGCGGTGTCATCATGGACGTGATCAACGTTGAGCAGGCAAAGATCGCAGAGGATTCTGGCGCGGTTGCGGTTATGGCTCTCGAGCGCGTGCCTGCGGACATTCGCGCCCAAGGTGGCGTCTCGCGAATGAGCGACCCAGACATGATTGACAGCATCATTAACGCGGTTTCGATCCCGGTGATGGCCAAGGCTCGCATTGGCCACTTCGTCGAGGCCCAGATCCTCGAGTCGCTTGGCGTTGACTACATCGATGAGTCAGAGGTTCTAAGCCCTGCAGACTACGTAAACCACATCAACAAGTGGAACTTCAAGGTTCCTTTTGTTTGTGGAGCAACCAACCTGGGTGAAGCGCTTCGTCGCATCACCGAGGGTGCAGCGATGATTCGCTCAAAGGGCGAGGCTGGAACTGGAGACGTTTCAGAAGCGATGAAGCACATCCGCACCATTTCTGGCCAAATCCGCGACCTATCTTCAAAGACCGAAGACGAGCTTTTCGTCGCGGCGAAGGAGCTTCAAGCGCCATTCGAGCTAGTTCGCGAGATTGCAGTTTCAGGCAAGCTTCCGGTAACTCTGTTCGTTGCTGGCGGCATTGCCACCCCGGCTGACGCTGCTCTGATGATGCAGCTTGGCGCAGACGGTGTCTTCGTTGGCTCGGGAATCTTCAAGTCGGGCAACCCGCTAGAGCGCGCGAAGGCAATCGTGAAGGCAACCACCTTCTACAACGACCCATCAGTTCTAGCCGAGGTTAGCCGCGGCCTAGGTGAGGCAATGGTAGGCATCAACGTCTCAGACCTTCCTGCCCCTCACCGCCTAGCCGAGCGCGGCTGGTAATTTGACAGCGCCTATCGGCGTTCTGGCACTCCAGGGCGACTTTAGAGAGCATCGGCAAACCCTTGCCAAGATCGGCGTCGACTCGATCGAGGTTCGAACTTTGGCTGATTTGACCGCATCCTCTGGTCTGATAATTCCCGGGGGCGAGTCAACCGTGATGCAGAAACTAGCGCTTGCGTATGACCTTTTTCAACCCATCAAGGATGCGCTCAAGGCCGGCCTACCGGCCTTCGGCACCTGCGCCGGGCTCATTATGCTCGCGGACGAAATCCTTGATGGAATTGCCGGTCAATCTGGTTTTGGTGGGCTTGATGTCAGTGTCCGTCGAAACGCTTTTGGTAACCAACTCGACTCATTCGAAGTTGATCTTGAGTTCAAGGGCGTAGTTGGCTCACCGGTTCACGCAGCCTTCATCCGGGCGCCAATCGTTGAACGTGTCGGTCCCGAGGTTGAGGTCCTTTCGACGCTTGGTGACGGACGCATCGTGGGTGTGCGTCAAAAAAACTTGATGGGAATCTCTTTTCATCCAGAAGTTACCGACGAAACTCGCATCCACGAGCTTTTCGTGTCAATGGTTGGCGCTTAGCCTCCTCTAGACTTATTTCACACCAAGATTCTTTAGTAGGAGCAGTATGTCTGGCCACTCCAAATGGGCAACCACAAAGCACAAAAAGGCAGTAATTGATGGCCGCCGTGCCAAGCTATTCGCCAAGCTGATCAAGAACATCGAAGTTGCTGCTCGCCTCGGAGGCCCAGACCTAGAAGGCAACCCGACCCTCTACGATGCAATCCAAAAGGGCCGCAAGAGCTCACTGCCTAACGACAATATCGAACGCGCAGTAAAGCGCGGTTCAGGCGTTGGCGCCGACGCGGTCGAGTACCTAACCATCATGTATGAGGGCTATGGTCCGAACGGTGTAGCAATCCTGATCGAATGCCTTACCGACAACAAAAACCGTGCCGCAGCCGAAGTGCGCCTTGCCGTCTCAAGAAACTCAGGGACCATGGCTGACCCAGGCAGTGTGTCTTACCAGTTCGGCCGTAAAGGCGTCATCGTTGTCGCAAAGACCGAGGGCACCGATGAAGACAGCATTCTTGAGGCTGTGCTCGAGGTGGGTATCGATGACATCGAGGATCGCGGAGAACAGTTCGTGATCACCACCGACCCAAGCTCTATGGTTGCTGTTCGAACCGCTCTTCAGAGCGCCGGAATCGACTATGAAAGTGCAGACGTTGAGTTTGTGTCATCAATGCCGATTCAGGTTGATGCCGACACCGCTCGTAAGGTAATCAAGCTGATCGATGCACTCGAAGACTCTGATGATGTTCAGAACGTTTATTCAAACTTCGACATGTCGCCAGAGGTAATGGCCGAGCTCGAGAACGACTAAACGTGTCCACTCGCATCCTCGGTATTGACCCAGGTCTGACCAGGTGCGGAATCGGCCTAATCGAACTCGGATCCTCCCGAAAAGTCTCACTGCTTAAAGTCGATACCTATCGCTCTGAGCCAGAGGATGACTTGGCGTCGAGGGTCGGTTCAATCGGGCTACTCATTGAAGAACTAATTGTGGCTGAGAAGCCACAGGCAATCGCTATCGAACGCGTTTTTTCACAACAAAACCTCTCGACCGTAATGGGCACCGCGCAGATTTCCGGTGTTGTACTCATGCTTGCCCATAAATACCAAACACCGGTGGCGATGTATACGCCCACCCAGGTGAAGGCAGCCGTAACCGGTTCTGGTCGCGCCGCCAAGGACCAAGTGGGGTTCATGGTCGCCAAGATTCTCGGCCTGGATGAAATTCCTAAACCTGCCGATGCGGCCGACAGCTTGGCAATCGCAATTTGCCACGCCTGGCGTGCACCGGCCGCCAGTGATTCACCGAATCTGACTTCCGCTCAGAAAGCCTGGTTAGCCGCCGAGCGCGCTGCCACTACAAAGAAGCGTCTTTAGTTACTCTTAACCGGTGATCGCATCTCTAAGAGGAACCCTGGCCTCGAAATCAACCAGCCACCTAGTGTTGGATGTAAATGGGGTTGGCTACCTGGTGAATGTCACCTCGAGAACAGCAGCATCGGTTTCAGTTTCAGATTCCCTTTTTCTTCACATCTCCATGGTGGTTCGTGAGGATGCGCTGACTCTATTCGGCTTTCAAACGCAGCTTGAGCAAGAACTCTTCGACTTACTTCGTTCGGTAACCGGAGTTGGGCCAAAGTCGGCTCTGGCGATACTTGCCAACCTGTCTACGGGCGCGATAGCCTCCGCAGTAGCCATGGACAACGACGCCGCTTTCCGTTCGGTGTCTGGCATTGGACCAAAAACCGCAAAGCTGATCACCGTGACACTTGCCGGAAAGCTCTCTCACCTCGTTGGTGTAGACAACTCGGATGAACAGGCGCCTCGCGAGGAAGTCAACTACGGCGCAGTGATTGAGGCCCTGGTGAGTCTAGGCTGGCCGGAAAAATCGGCCACCGAAGCGGTTAGGTCTGTGACCTCAAATTCAAAGCCGGGCACCGGTCGAGACGTAATACTGCGCTCAGCCTTGGCCATGCTCGGTGCCACAAAGTCTCAGGTGAGTGAGAAATAGTGTCAGATATCACCAGGTCGGAACTATCCGACTCAAATGACTCTGAACTTGCCTTCGAGTCTGCTCTTCGTCCAAAGTCGTTCAGTGAATTTGTCGGCCAAACCAAGGTGCGGGAGCAAATTTCACTCATCATCGAAGCAGCAAGGATTCAGAGTCGAACCGCAGACCACATCTTGCTTGCCGGCCCTCCGGGGCTAGGTAAGACCACTTTGGCGATGATTGTTGCTCACGAGAGCAGCGCCCCGCTGAGGCTAACCAGTGGCCCCACAATTCAGCATGCCGGAGACCTGGCCGCAATTCTTTCTTCACTCGCTCCCGGCGAAGTGCTTTTCATCGATGAAATTCATCGAATGGCCCGTGCCGCCGAGGAAATGCTATACCTCGCAATGGAGGATTTTCGCGTAGATGTGATGGTTGGCAAGGGACCAGGCGCAACTTCGATTCCACTCGAACTCGCACCTTTCACTCTCGTCGGAGCGACGACTAGGTCTGGCATGTTGCCAAACCCACTTCGGGATCGATTCGGGTTCACCGCTCATCTCGAGTTTTATGACGTGGCTGAACTTCAGGAAGTTATTGCACGTGCCGCGCAGAAGCTTGGGGTAGAAATTGTGCCTGCGGCGTTGATCGAAATCGCGTCTAGGAGCAGAGGCACACCGCGAATCGCTAATCGATTGCTTCGCCGCGTTCGAGACTTTGCTTTGGTTGCGGGGGAGAGCGTCGTATCGCTGAACATCGCCCAGGCCGCACTAAAGCTTTACGAAGTGGATGAATTGGGCCTAGATCGTCTTGACAGAGAGATATTGAAGGTCTTGACCTCGCGTTTCGACGGTAAGCCGGTTGGGCTATCCACTCTCGCCGTGGCTGTCGGCGAAGAACAAGACACCATCGAAGCCGTGGTAGAGCCGTTTTTAGTCCGCATGGGACTCATTTCTAGAACTCCTCGCGGCCGTCAAGCTACGGCGGCGGCATATCGCCATCTAGGCATCGAACAGGCCTAAAGCTAAGGATTTTCCTTTGCGACACGATTCCGTGCACAAGGTTCGGTGACCTGTAAAGACCGCGATTCACTTGGCGATTGACCTATAATCGATAAGTTGCCCTTGGGTGACTTTTACTTTCGCATCTAACGTAAGGCCCACAATGAACCAGGACCTCTTCCTCGTAATCGCACTCGGCTTCATCATTTTCATGATGTTCTTCAACGGTCGTAAGCGCAAGAAGGCACAGGCTGAAATGCAGTCTGGCATCAAGGTTGGCGCGCACGTTCTTTTGCACAGCGGCATCCTCGGCGACATCGTGAGCGTCGATGAGAAGCAGCTCATTATTGAGACCACTCCGGGCGTCAAGCTGACCGTTCTAAAGGGTGCAGTTCGTTCAATCGAAGCCGCACCTAAGAAGCCAGTGGCCGCTAAGGCGCCGGCAGCAAAAGCAGTCGCAAAGCCTGCCTCAGCTGCTAAGGCAGTTGCTGCACCAAAGGCAGCAGCTAAGCCTGCAGCCGCAAAGAAGCCTGCAGTTAAGAAGCCAGCAGCCAAGCCTGCTAAGTAAATAAGAGGATCAAGTTGTCTGAATCAGCTGTAACCAAAGGCGCTCGTAAGCGTCTGACCTGGCTTGGGGTTTTGATTGTTGCTCTCGTGGCAATCATCGGTCTTGGAGCCGCTACCAACTCGGGCGCTTCTTTTGCACCGAAGCTTGCCCTGGACCTTCAGGGTGGAACGCAGATTATTCTTGCCCCAGCCGTTCAGGCCGGGACCAAGGTGACCGAAGAGCAGCTGTCACAGGCAGTCGCGATTATTCGCCAGCGCGTCGACGCCAGCGGTGTCAGCGAAGCTCAGATCAACACGCAGGGCAACAACAACATCGTTGTGTCGATTCCAGGCGCTCCAGATGAGAACACCTTGAAGTTGATCCGCAGCTCGGCGAAACTTGAGTTCCGCCCGGTACTTGCGACTTCGCAAGGCACCTCGGCTAGCGCATCTACTGCTGGCACCGACTCAGCTTCGACCGCATCTCCAAGCGCCAGCTCGAAGGCAACCCCTAAGGCCAGCGCCAGCGCTTCAGCGACACCGGCAATTCCGGGTGTAGATGCAGCTACGCAAAAGTTCTATGACGAACTTGATTGCAGCAAGCCGTTCCGCAGCGCCGGTCAAGTTGATGACCCAAAGCTTCCAATTGCAACCTGTGACACCACCGGGTTCAGCAAGTTCATTCTTGGACCAGTTGAGGTAGAGGGCACCGACATCGCCGACGCTAACGCAGGAACAGTAACCACCTCTACCGGTGCATCGACAAACACCTGGGCAGTGAACCTAAAGTTCACCGCTGCTGGTAGCGACAAGTTCGCAGCAACCACTGGTCGCTTGTTCCCGTTGACCGCACCTCAGAATCAGTTTGCAATTACCCTGGATGGCTATGTCATCACTGCACCAACCCTGCAGGCAGTAATCACCGGTGGTTCTGCACAGATCACCGGAAACTTTGACAAGCTTTCATCAAAGTCCCTCGCTGACCAGTTGAAGTACGGTTCACTTCCGATTGCATTCGAAGTTCAGAGCCAGGAAAACATCTCAGCAACCCTAGGTTCAGAGCAGCTCACCAGCGGTCTTCTCGCCGGAGCAATTGGTCTGCTCCTCGTGATCATCTATTCATTCATCCAGTACCGCGGTTTGGCTATCGTCACCGTTGGTTCGCTGGTTGTTGCCGCAATCATCACCTACCTCATGATCGCCTTGTTGTCATGGCGTCAGGGCTACCACCTCTCGCTATCTGGTGTTGCCGGATTGATCGTGGCCATTGGTATTACCGCTGACTCGTTCATCGTCTACTTCGAGCGTGTGCGAGACGAGCTGCGCGACGGACGCCCATTGGGCGCAGCGGTCGAAACTGGCTGGAAGCGCGCGATCAGAACAATTCTTGTCTCGGATGGCGTCAGCCTTCTTGCTGCGGTTGTTCTTTACGCACTAACCGTTGGAAACGTTCGTGGTTTCGCATACACCCTAGGTCTAACCACACTGATTGACCTTGCGGTCGTCATGCTGTTCACGCACCCAATGCTTGAGCTGCTCGCCAAGACTTCATTCTTCAGCTCAGGTCACCCTTGGTCAGGCTTCGACTCGAAGGCTCTCGGTGCAACGAGCTATGTTGGTCGCGGTGCATTCCGCGTTTCGGCAGCAGTGCCAACCGTGAAGGCCGCAAAGTCTTCGAAAGAAGCCAATACTCGTCAGACACTTGCCGAGCGCAAAGCCGCTGAAAACATCGCAGCCGCTTCAAAGTCAGAAAAGAGCAACTAATGTCTAAGTTCAGTGAACTAGGTAACGACCTCTACACCGGCGCTCGTTCCTTTGACTTCGTCGGTCGCCGCAAGCTTTGGTATTCGGTCGCCGCTGTAATGGTGATACTTGCAATCGTTCTACCAATCCTCCGTGGTGGATACAACTTTGGAATTGAATTCCGCGGTGGCTCTGAGTTCCGCGTAGCAGGTGTTTCCAGCCAGTCTCAGCAGGTCGCCGTGGACGCAGTTCACTCAGTGATTCCTGCAGCCGAACCGCAGGTAACCAACGTCGGTACCGACAGCATTCGTGTTCAGACATCTCAGCTAACCGACCTGAAGTCGGAGGATGTCCGCGTTGCATTGGCCAAGGCATACAACGTTCCAAGCTCGGCCGTAGCAAGCTCATTCATCGGAGCAAACTGGGGTGCAGATGTCACCGGCAAGGCAGTGAACGGTCTTCTCGTGTTCATCCTGCTGGCCGCAGTTCTAATGGCGCTCTACTTCCGAACCGTCAAGATGTCTCTAGCGGCAGTTCTTGCGCTGGTACATGACCTAGTTATCACCGCGGGTGTCTATGGAGCCCTGGGCTTCGAGGTAACCCCGGCTGCTGTCATCGGATTCTTGACCATTCTCGGCTACTCGCTCTACGACACAGTTGTTGTGTTCGACAAGATTCGCGAGAACACCTTCGAGGTTGAATTCAGCCAGAACACCACTTTCAAGCAGCAGGTTAATCTAGCGATCAACCAGACCCTGGTTCGCTCGATCAACACATCGATTGTGGCTGTTCTTCCAGTAGCTTCGATTCTCTTCATCGGTGCAACTTTCCTTGGCGCTGGTACCCTGCGTGACATCGCTCTGGCACTATTCATCGGTATCATCGTTGGAACATACTCAACACTCTTCATTGCAGCTCCGATTTACTCTCAGTTCCGCGAGGGTGAAGCGAAGTACCGCAAGGCAGAGCAGAAGGTAATGGCGAACGCTTAATCCCATTAGGGGTTGGCTGGTCTAGTAGCAGAGGATTGGCCCAAATTGAGTGACGTAACACCAACCAGCAGCATCGGGGTTCTTCGCAACCGACTACCAAGGTTGTTCAATCGATCGGGCCCTTATGCCGCCGAGATGAACGAGATTCTTCGACTCGCGAAGCTCAATCATCCCAAGGCAGACCTGTCGATTATCGATCGCGCATTTGCAGTGGCAGAACTTGCTCATCGCCCTCAGGTGCGCAAGTCTGGTGAGCCCTACATCACCCACCCGCTTGAAGTTACACGCATACTCGCCGAACTTGGCATCGGTCCCGTTACTCTGGCCGCTGCGCTATTGCACGACACGGTAGAAGACACCGACTATGGCTTGGATCGGCTACGGGTCGACTTTGGCGATGAAGTTGCCATGTTGGTCGATGGTGTTACGAAGCTGGACAAAGTTAAGTTTGGCGACAACGCTCAAGCAGAAACTGTTCGCAAAATGGTTGTCGCGATGTCTAAAGACATTCGAGTTTTGGTTATCAAGCTTGCCGACCGTCTACACAACGCAAGAACCTGGGCTTTCGTGCCCGAGGAAAGTGCTCGACGCAAGGCACAAGAGACTCTAGAAATCTATGCGCCGCTTGCGCATCGACTTGGTATCAACACCATCAAGTGGGAACTAGAGGACATTTCGTTCGCTGTGCTCTACCCAAAGGTTTACGAAGAAATCGTCAACCTGGTAAAGCAGCGAACCCCTAAGCGTGCCGAATTCATCGAGAGCGTCATCGGCTCCATCGAGGAAGACCTTCGCGAGAACCGAATCAAGGGCAAGGTTGCCGGCCGGCCTAAGCAGTATTACAGCATCTATCAGAAGATGGTTGTTCGTGGTCGTGAATTTGACGACATCTACGACCTGGTGGGCATTCGCGTCTTGGTTAACGAAGTCAAGGACTGCTATGCAGTGCTGGGAGCCATCCACGCTCGCTGGAACCCGGTGCCAGGCCGTTTCAAAGATTACATAGCGATGCCTAAGTTCAACCTCTATCAGTCGCTCCACACCACGGTGATGGGGCCACAGGGCCGCCCGGTTGAGATCCAAATACGTACTTTCGAGATGCACCAGCGCGCCGAGTTCGGTGTTGCTGCGCACTGGAAGTATAAAGAGCAGGTTGGCAAGTCAACTGAAACGCGCGATGAGGATCTGGCTTGGCTCAAGCACCTCACCGACTGGCAAGCCGAAACCCAAGACCCAACCGAGTTCCTTGACTCATTGCGGTTCGAGATCGGCGCCAAAGAGGTCTACGTCTTCACGCCCAAGGGGAAGGTTATTGGCCTCAGCGGTGGCGCAACACCCGTCGACTTCGCTTATGCCGTCCACACCGAAGTTGGTCACCGGACCATGGGTGCCAAAGTAAATGGCCGCCTAGTTCCGCTCGAGACCAAATTGCAATCTGGCGACGTGGTTGAAATTTTCACCTCAAAGTCACCCGAGGCTTCGCCGTCAAAAGACTGGCTGAGCTTTGTGGCCTCACCACGAGCCCGTGCAAAAATCAAGCAGTGGTTCACTGAAGAGCGCAAAGAGGAGTCCACCGAGCACGGTAAAGACATGCTCGCGAAGGCCATGCGCAAGCAGAACCTGCCGCTACAGCGCCTGATGTCTGCGGATGTTTTGGTAAAGCTTGCCGCCGACCTGCGCTACTCGGATGTTTCTGGGCTGTACGCGGCGATCGGAGACAACCAGATCTCCGCTCAGTCAGTAGTCGAAAAGCTGACCGCAGCGATTTCGGTAGAAGAAGACAATGACGATCATGCCTTCGAACTTCCACAACCATCTCGAAGCGTAAATCGCCAGCGGTCGAATGACTCTGGAGTGTTGGTCAGGGGAGATGCAGATGTTATGGCAAAACTCGCCCGGTGCTGCACACCGGTACCTGGAGACCCAATCGTAGGTTTCGTTACCCGTGGAGCTGGTGTTTCGGTGCATCGCTCAGACTGCAAGAACGTGGTTGAACTCATGACCCAACCAGAGCGAATGATGGAAGTCAGCTGGGCGCCTACTAGCAAGAGCCTATTCCTGGTTCAGATTCAAATCGAAGCCCTCGATCGTTCCGGCTTGCTATCCGATGTCACGCGTGTGCTGTCTGAGCATCACGTCAACATTCTTTCCGCATCCGTATCCACCCGGTCAGACCGAGTTGCCCTGAGTCGTTTTGTCTTTGAGATGGGGGACGCCGGTGTACTTGAGCACCTTTTGAACGCGGTTCGTCGTATCGAAGCGGTCTACGACGTTTATCGAGTAAGCAACGTCTAGCCGAGGTTAGCGCCTTCAAGAATTTCGAGAATAGGAAAAGCCCGTGCCTAGGCCCGGGCTTTTCCTATTGAATTCTGTTTATGAAGCGGCCTTGACTACCTCAAGCCAAGCCTGACGGGCCTTCAACGCCTCGGTAGCATCGTCAGTCTTCTTCTTGTCCTTCTTCGCCTTCGCATCGGCAAGTTCGGCTTCGAGCTTCACAATTGATGCCTCTAGCTGAGAGATGACGTCGTTCGAGCGAGCCTGAGCAGCAGGGTCAGTCTTGCGCCAGTGCTCTTCCTCGACCTTGCGAACCCTAGCTTCAATTGCGCGAAGCTTGTCCTCGGTTTCGCGGAGCTTCTCGCGAGGAACCTTTCCGGCCTTCTCCCACTTCTGCTGAATAGAAGCAAGAGCCTTCTTGGCAGCGTCGAGGTCCTTTTCGGCATCGATCTTTGCAGCCTCTTTTAGAAGCTCAAGCTTAACTTCGAGGTTTGCGCTGTACTCAACGTTCTCCACGGCGACAATCTCTGCCTTGGCGGCGTAGATTGAATCTCCGGCCGCCTTGAAACGGTTCCAAAGAGTGTCATCCTGCTTACCAGGGGTTCGGCCTGAAGCCTTCCACTCATCCAGCAACTTGCGGTACTCCGCGATTGCTTCTCCGCCCTTGGCAACGAGCGCCTCGGCGCTTTCAACGATTGCAATCTTCTTACCCTTGGCAGCCTTGGTGCTTGCATCCAGGCCAGCGAAATACTGACGCTTAGCAGCCTCGAAGCGGGTTCGTGCTGCTGAGAATCGACGCCAAATGGCGTCTGCTTCTGACTTGGCAACCTTTGGTCCGGTCTTCTGAAGCGCCTGCCAAGCCTCAAAAAGCTTGGTCATCTCGGCGCCCGAGTTCTTCCACTGGGTCTTGGCGGCATCTTGGTTTGCGATTGCCTCGGCTTGAACCGCGATGGCCTCGCGCTTAGCTAGCGCTTCGGTGCTTTCGCCCTTGTTAGCTTCCTGCTTCTCGCTTACCAAGGCAGCGATCTTCGTGTCAAGGTTGCCGACCCGGCGGCGCAGGTCGGCGATGTCGCCAACAGCGGCCGGCTCGTTTAGGTCTTCGGCAAGCTTTGCAGCAACCTTCTTTAGACCCGATGCGTCTACCTTGTTGGCTACGCGCTGCTCAAGAATTCGAACCTGCGCTTCAAGGTCGGCAAACTTTCTCACGAAGTAGGCAAGTGCCTCTTCTGCAGGAACGCCAGGATACTGGCCGACCTGTCGCTCAACACCGGCAACGGTTACGAATACGTTGTTATCGGCGTCTACGCGACCGAATACGTTCTTAGAGGTTGACACTTCTAGCTCCTGAGGTTTGACGTCCAACACCATTGGACAAGGACTATTTTAGGCTGATTGCGCCGAGCTTGGCTCCAAGCACGGGCTTTCCATCTTGGCCGCCACCAACAACGCCTGCCTTGGCAATTTTTGTGACCGCAGCGAGTCCGTTGGTGATCCGGCCAAACACCGAGTATCCGCCGACCGAATCGGCCGGAATCGGCGAGTCGGCATAGACGATAAAGAACTGACTACCCATGCTGCTGGCATTGTTACCGACACGGGCCATGGCCAGTACGCCGGTCTTGTAGAGATTGTCCTTGGGAGCGTTTTCGATTGGACCCCAGTTGTAGCCAGGGCCTCCGGTGCCGTCTCCGTTAGGGTCACCACACTGAAGGACGAAGATACCCGCGGTGGTCAGGCGGTGACAGTTAAGTCCAGTGAAGAATCCCTTCTTCGAGAGCGAGATGAAGTTGGCTACCGCCTGCGGAGCCGACTTTCCGTCAAGTTGGAAGGCCAGCTTCTTGCCGGAAAGGTCCATCGACCCGGACCACACGCGTGACTGTGCCATCGCAGGGTTCGGCACCAAGGCCGAGTTCTTAGCCGCCGGCGCAGAAGCTGATGGTTTTGATTTGGCATTCGCATCTTCAGCCGTATTACCTGGGCCAAAACCAAAGTAGGACACTTGTAGAACAGCTGCCAGGATCAAAGCGCCGAGCGCGACGAGCAATGCGCGGCGGTTATCAAACTTCTTCCGGCTTTGGGCGGCTTTGCCTTGAGCCTGCTTGAGTTCATACTCAGCCAAAGACCGAGCTGCCGAGTTACCAACGCGCTTTTTCGATGCCATGATTGCCCTTCCGATTGCAATGTTCCAATTTTACGGCCCACCCAGCCCAGCCAGCGGTTAGGCATCGTCTAACCTAAAGTCATGTCTGATCAACCGAGCGTATTTTCGAGCACCACGCCCTTAGCGGCTCGAATGCGCCCTTCCTCAATGAGCGAGATCGTTGGACAGCAACACATTCTTAAGGCTGGCTCGCCCCTGATCGCCCTGGCGACACCTGTCGAGCAGGGTGCAAAGGTTTCAGCTGCGTCGGTTTTGTTGTGGGGTCCACCTGGAACCGGCAAAACTACCCTTGCCCAAGTAGTTGCCAGAAGTAGCGGTCGTCGGTTCGTAGAGCTCAGCGCAATTACCGCGGGAGTTAAAGAAGTGCGCGAGGTGCTTGAGAAGGCTCGCAACGATAAAGATTTATACGGCGTTAGCACCGTTCTGTTCCTAGACGAGATTCATCGCTTTTCGAAGGCGCAACAGGATGCTCTGCTTCCAGGCGTCGAAGCCGGGGTAGTGGTCCTCATCGCTGCGACAACGGAGAATCCATCCTTCTCAGTCATCAGCCCACTTCTTTCCAGGTCATTGGTGCTTACCCTCGAGTCTCTATCGGATGAAGACATCTCAGGGCTACTAACTCGGGCTGTGAAGGATCCGCGCGGATTGGCCGGTGCTGTAAATTTGGAACAAGTCGTAATCGATCAGATTGTTCGCCTATCCCTGGGCGATGCCAGACGGGCCCTAACCATTCTTGAATCTGCTGCGATTTCTGCAATCACTATCCAGAAGCCAACCAAGTCAGGCAAGAAAACTCAGCCAACCATCGCAATTCAGGATGTTGAGTCAGCGGCCGACCGTGCATTGCTTCGATATGACAAAGATGGCGACCAGCATTACGACGTCATCTCAGCGTTCATCAAGTCGGTCCGTGGCTCAGACGCTGATGCAGCAATTCACTATCTGGCTCGCATGATCGAGGGTGGTGAGGACCCGCGATTCATCGCCAG
Source organism: Microbacteriaceae bacterium (assembly GCA_947453465.1). Taxonomy (GTDB): domain Bacteria; phylum Actinomycetota; class Actinomycetes; order Actinomycetales; family Microbacteriaceae; genus Rhodoluna. The sequence goes on from CANGGL010000028.1 coordinate 18,359, forward strand.
AAGACTGATGATCTTGGCAGCCGAAGACATTGGGTTGGCCGACCCACAGGCGCTCCAGCTCGCTGTCGCTGCCGCAGAGACAGTTGGACTGATCGGCATGCCCGAGGGTCGAATTCCGCTTGCCGAAGCGACCATCTATTTGGCTTTGGCTCCAAAATCGAACACCGCCTACAACGCAATCAATAGCGCCCTTATAGACGTACGTAATGGCGTAGTCGGGGGAGTGCCGAACGCACTAAGGAGCTCTAACTTTGCGAAGGCAAATAGCCAAGGCGCCGGTGTGGGCTATGAATACCCTCATGACGCAGCCAGAGCCGTTGTACCTCAACGCTACCTAGACGACAAAGTCCTGAGCAGGCGGTACTACGCACCCAAGGACATTGGTCACGAACGAGAGCTCGGCGAGCGTTGGTCCAAACTCCGCGAGATCATTCGTTCATTCAAAACGAAGTGACCGGGGTCCTTGGCTTCCAGACCGGTGAACTGCTAAGATTGTCAGGTTGCCGACTGGAACACTCAATCGCGGCTGTGCGAGTGTTCAACTACGGTGCGACTGTCCAATAGCCAGAC
>CANGGL010000029.1 GCA_947453465.1 Microbacteriaceae bacterium
CCTCTCTAGGTTCGGTTCGCGCTGGGGTTGCGGTGCCGAAGTATGACCGCTCGAAGGTCACCACCGGCATCGTTCACTTTGGTGTCGGCGGGTTCCACCGCGCACACATGGCCATGGCTCTTGACGACCTCATGAATAACGGCCAGGCCATGGACTGGGGAATCTGCGGTGTTGGACTCATGGAGTTTGACCGCAAGATGAAAGACGCCCTTCAAGCCCAGGACTGCCTCTATGCGTTGACCCTTAAGCACCCGGATGGGCGTCGCGAGGCTCGAGTTATCGGCAGCATCACCGAGTATCTTTTTGCGCCAGATAACGCCGAGGCAGTCATCGAAAAGATGGCGGACCCGGCCATCAAGATTGTTTCGCTAACCATCACCGAGGGCGGTTACAACTTTGACCGCGTGACGGGTGAATTTGACGCTTCGAACCCAGCGGTGGCCGCCGACTTGGCTGCCGGCGCAACACCAAAGACCGCATTCGGTTTTGTGACCGAGGCGCTCCGCCTTCGACGCGACCGGGGCATTGCACCATTCACCGTTTTGTCTTGCGACAACATCCAGGGCAATGGTGACATCGCAAAGAAGATGTTTTTGGCATTTGCCAATTTGAAGGATGCCGAGCTCGGTGCCTGGATTGACGCCAAAGTCGCCTTCCCGAACTCGATGGTGGACCGCATCACTCCAGTCACTTCACCAGAAGACATCGCCGAAGCAGAGCTCAAGTTGGGCCTCGAAGATGCCTGGCCAGTTGTTGCCGAGCCTTTCTTCCAGTGGGTCATCGAAGATCATTTCACACTCGGTCGCCCAGACTTCGATCAGGTTGGCGTTCAGTTTGTCGAAGACGTCGAACCATACGAATTGATGAAACTCCGTCTGTTGAACGCTAGCCACCAGGGCCTCACCTACTTCGGCTACCTAAGCGGTTACCGCTTCGCGCACGAGGCCGTCAGCGACCCAGCGATTGCCGGCTTCCTGCTGAAATACATGGATAACGAAGCCACCCCCACCCTCCGCCCGGTGCCGGGCATCGATTTGAACGCCTATAAGCACATGCTTATCGAGCGCTTCTCAAACCCTGAGGTTCGCGACACACTTGCGCGCCTTTGTGCCGAGTCGTCCGACCGTATTCCAAAGTGGCTGGTGCCGGTCATCCGTGAGCAACTGGCCCGCGGTGGCGACGTCACCCGTTCAGCAGCAATCGTGGCCAGCTGGGCGCGCTATGCCGAAGGCATCGATGAAGAAGGCAATGAGATTGTTGTCGTTGACCCGCTGAAAGATCAGCTGGTTCCCATCGCCAAGTCGCAGCGCCAAAACCCTCTGGCCTTCATCGAGAATGAAAGCCTGTTTGGTGACCTAGCCAAAAATGAAGCTTTCAAGACCGCTTACCTTTTGGCGCTGAATTCGCTATTTGAAAATGGCGCCCACAAGACCGTCCAGTCGCTGGCCTAAACGAAACGAATCAAATGACCAATCAAATGCGCGCCTCTTACCTAATCAAGCAAGGGGAAGTCATGGTCCAAACCGTTGATGTTCCTCAGCTCGACGCCGACCAGGTTTTGGTGCAGGTTGCCTCGGTTGGCGTTTGCGGCAGCGACGTTCACTATTACCAGCACGGCAAAATCGGCCCCTACATCGTCGATCACCCGTTGATTTTGGGCCACGAGCTCTCGGGCACCATCACAGCGGTTGGCAAGGATGTTGACCCTGCACGAATCGGGTCACGAGTTGCCGTTGAACCTCAGCGCCCTTGCCGAGTTTGCACCCAGTGCAAGGCTGGCCGCTACAACCTTTGCCCAGACATCGAGTTCTATGCGACCCCGCCGATTCAAGGTGGTTTCTGCGAGTTCGTGACCATCCAGTCTGATTTCGCCTACGACATTCCCGAAAACGTTTCTTTCGACGCCGCGGCTCTAATCGAGCCACTCTCGGTTGGTATCTGGGCCGCACAGCGTGCCGAAATCAAGGTTGGCTCACGAGTGCTGATTGCCGGCGCGGGACCAATCGGTCTGATCATGGCTCAGGTGGCTCGTGCCTTTGGCGCCAGCGAGGTGTACATCACAGACATCAACGAAGAGCGTCGGGCCTTTGCGCTGAAGCATGGTGCAACCGTCGGCCTTGACCCTCGCACCGATAAGGTTGAGGGCCTCGAGGTCGATGCCTTCATCGACGCATCCGGTGTTGCCGGCGCGGTTGTGCAGGGCATCAAGGCGGTCGGTCCGGCTGGCCGCGTCCTTCTGGTTGGTATGGGAAACGATGATGTGACGCTTCCGGTTTCATACATCCAGAACAAAGAGATTTGGGTCTCCGGCGTCTTCCGTTATGCCAACACTTGGCCAACTGGCATCGACCTGGTTGCCAGCGGCAAGGTTGATCTAGACATCTTGGTGACTCACACCTTTGGCCTTGATGAAGTTGAGGCGGCGTTAAACGCCGGCAAGCTCCCTGGCGCTCTCAAGGCAATCGTCAACCCTGGTCACTAGCCCAGACCGGCAACAAGATTTAGACAGACAATAAGAAGATGAAACTAGTCGCGGGCGTCGATTCATCCACACAGTCATGCAAGGTGGTCATTCGTGACCTAGAAACCGGTGCGCTGGTTCGGCACGGTTCGGCAAAACACCCGGATGGCACCGAGATTGACCCGCAGCACTGGTGGTTGGCGCTGAATCAAGCCATCGATGAAGCCGGTGGGCTCGATGACGTTCTGGCAATTTCGATTGGCGCTCAGCAGCACGGCATGGTGGCCCTCGACATCGACGGAAATGTTATTCGCCCGGCCCTACTCTGGAACGATACGCGCAGCGCCCAGGCCGCCAACGACCTCATCGCCGAGTTTGGCGCCGAGGGTTTTGTGACTCGAACCGGTTCGGTGCCGGTGGCCTCATTCACCATCACCAAGTTGCGCTGGATGCGCGACAACGAGCCGGAGAACGCCGCCAAAGTTGCCGCAGTTGCGCTGCCGCACGATTGGCTGACCTGGAGGCTTCGAGGCTTTGGCTCGGCCGGCCAAAGCGAGCACGGCCCACAGCTAAATGAGTTGATCTCTGACCGCTCCGACGCCTCGGGAACCGGTTATTTCAACCCCGAAACTAACCAGTACGACGATGACCTGGTCATCGCAGCACTTGGTCACCGACCGATCTTGCCTCGCATCCTTGCAGTAGGCGAGTCGGGCGGCTCTGTTGTCTCCGGCACAAGCCATGCGATCGTCGCGTGTGGCGCCGGAGACAACGCAGGAGCCGCCCTGGGGGTCGGCGCCAAGGATGGCGACATTATCGTCTCACTCGGCACCAGCGGAACAATTTTTGGCGTCAGCAGCACACACCCGCGAGACCTTTCGGGCACGGTTGCCGGCTTCGCCGATGCCTCGGGTCTATACCTGCCAATCGCGGTGACGCTCAATGCCGCTCGAATCCTCTCGACAACCGCCGACTTGCTGGGAGTTGATTTCGAGGAGTTTGCAAGGTTGGCACTAAAGGCACCGGCCGGCTCGGATGGACTGGTTCTCGTGCCCTACTTCGAGGGCGAGCGCACCCCTAACCTGCCAAATGCAAAGGCAACTCTGAGCGGGATGTCGATTGCCTCGACAACGCGCGAGAATCTTGCGAGAGCGGCAATTGAAGGAATGATCTGCGGCTTGAACTCAGGCCTCGAGGCCCTTGCCTCACTCGGCATCCACGGTAAGCGAATGTTGCTGATTGGCGGCGCAGCGCAGAACATTGCGGTACACGAAGTGGCCAGAAACGTCTTCAGCTTGCCGATTGAGCTGCCGGTTCCTGGCGAGTATGTGGCCGACGGAGCAGCCGTTCAGGCAGCCTGGGCCCTCACGGGACAACGTCCCGACTGGAACCTAGACTTCGCGGCCAAGTATGAACCTAAGACCAATCCAGAGATTATGCGGGCCTACCTGGAACAAGCGGGTAAGTACTAGTTCAAACCGCTATTGAAGAATACCCAGCATATTGTTCATTCTTCTTACTGAAGAATACCCAGCATATTGTTCATTCTTCTTACTGAAGAATACCCAGCATATTGTTCATTCTTCTTACTGAAGAATGAACTGCACATCCTGAGACTTCACGCCGTTGACGGTGGCAACCACGTGGTACGAGGCGCCGCCGGCGGCGACAGCCTTTTCGGTGGTGGCGTCACAGCCGGTTGAGCTTGAATAGACGCGGTCCCAGGCGGCCGGGTTGCTGGCTACCGGCGTGGCCGGTTGAAGGGCCATGACATAGTCAACGTCTGAGGTTGCTCGGGTCTTACAATCCTTGTTGTCCCAGATGACCTCTTTTCCACTGGTGACGGTCATGAATGAGACCTTGGTGCCGGCATTAAAGTTGCAGGCGACTGCGCCATTGTTGGTGATGGTGAACCAGAACGATGGCTTGACCTTGGCCGCAAAAGTGCTCTGCGGGGTGCTGTCGATGCCAACGTTGGCCTGAACCGAGACGGTACCAGGAGCACAGTCGGCGAGGGCGCCAGGTGTAACCGGGGCCGATGCGCTGGTGTTTGGCTTGGCTTCGCCGCCGTTGAAGATTCCCGAGAAGAAGCCGAGGATTCCGGCAACTACATTCCAGATGATGACGATGACGATCACCAGCACGGCAAGCGCGATAATTCGGCGGTTGCGGTATTTGTTTGGCGATGGTCGGTTTGACGAACGAGGTGAGCTCATAAACCTAGGTTAACTAGGCAACGGCCTAGAGAGTGCGAAGCATCCTCGTGTTGCCCAAAGTGTTCTGCTTTACGCGGGCCAGATCAAGGAATTCGGCCACACCGTCGTCATTCGAGCGGACCATCTCGGCATACGTCTCTGAATCAACCGGCACATCTGAGATTTCTTGGAAGCCAAACTTGCTGAAGAAATTCACCTCGAAGGTCAAACAAAAGACCCTCTTGATGCCTAAATCTTCCGCCTTGAGAATTAGCGACTCAACGATTGCTTGGCCAACGCCGTGGCCGCGCATGTGATCTGCAACCACGATAGAGCGAACCTCAGCGAGGTCCTCCCACATCACGTGAAGCGCCCCTGCGCCAACTACGAAGTCGTTCTCGTCCACAGCAACCAGAAACTCCGGTACGTGCTCATACAGGTCAACCAGCTCACGACCAAGCAAAACGCGTGAGCCCTCAATGGACTGACGGATTGCCTGGATTTGCTTCACGTCACCGGTGGTTGCCGGGCGAACGCGCACTGAACTATGAGTCATTATTCAAGGATAGTTGAGCTCCAAGACTTGCGGCAGATAGCCCCGTGCGTTGGGAAGAATCGGATAAGGTAAAAACCAATCAACACATGGGTTTTATCAGAATGACGGTAGCTAAGTCGAGAAAAGGAACTTCGTGCAGAAATCACGTGGTGCGTACGCCAAGGGAATCGCGAAACGCCGGGAAATCATGGAAAAAGCACTTTCAGCTTTCTCCCGATCCGGATATCTGGCGACCTCGATGCGCGAAATTGCCAGCGCCAGCGAATTAACCCAGGCTGGGTTGCTTCACCACTTTCCGAATAAAGAGACTCTTCTCCTAGCAATCATTGAGGAGCGTGAGGCAAAGCAACTCGTCAATGGCACCCTTACCACTGGATTATCTTGGCAGGACCGAGTGGTCCGCCAGCTGGAGATAAACATTGAAAACCGAACCGAAACGCTGCTTTTTTCGGTCCTTGCTGCTGAGGCCGAAGACCAGAACCATCCTGCACATCACTACATGAAAGAGCGTTATCGCCAAGCGCGAGTTAGCTGGGAAACTGAGTTCTGCAAAATGCGCGGTAGCACTTCCGTCTCTGCGGAGGATTCTTACAAAGCTTCACTAATTACCGCCATGTGGGATGGGCTTCAGCTTCAATGGCTGCTCGACGAAAGCTTCGACATGCTTGCCCCATTTAAACACGCATTAAAGCTACTCAGCGCTTAGGAAGTATTAAACGAAACACCCCTGGCAGATCTGCCAGGGGTGTTTCTAATAGTGACTAGTAGGCGATTGGGTCATCCTGGCTTCCGGACTCAATAGCCGGGGTCGGTGGCACAGTTACCTTGGTTGACTCGTGCGTGGCGTTCGAGAACACGAACTCACCATCGACGAAGTCAACCTTGACGTGTGACGCATTCAACAACTGACCGTGCAGAATCTGCTCGCTTAGCTTGTCTTCAACTTCACGCTGAACTGCACGACGCAACGGTCGAGCACCCAGGGTTGGGTCAAAGCCAATCTCAATCAGGCGGTCCTTGGCGGCTTGGCCAACCTCGATGGTCATGTCGCGGTCTTCTAGGCGCACAGCAAGGCGCTTGATGAACAGGTCAACAATCTGAACCAGTTCGGCCTTGGTTAGTTGAGGGAACACGATGGTCTCATCGACTCGGTTTAGGAACTCAGGGCGGAAGCTCTTCTTCAGCTCTTCATTGACCTTGCCCTTCATGCGCTCATACTCGTTGGCGGTGTCACCCTCTAGAGCAAAGCCCATGGTGCCGCGTGAAATATCGCGAGTACCGAGGTTGGTGGTCATGATGATGATGGTGTTTTTGAAGTCAACAACACGACCCTGTCCATCGGTCAAACGACCCTCTTCAAGAATCTGAAGAAGAGAGTTGAAGATGTCTGGGTGAGCCTTCTCGATTTCATCGAACAAGACAACGCTGAATGGCTTGCGGCGAACCTTCTCAGTTAGCTGGCCACCCTCTTCGAAGCCGACGAAGCCCGGAGGCGCACCGAATAGGCGGCTGACGGTGTGCTTCTCGCCATACTCTGACATGTCCAGCGAGATCAGCGCGTTTTCGTCATCGAACAAGAACTCGGCAAGCGCCTTCGCAAGCTCGGTCTTTCCAACACCGGTCGGGCCGGCGAAGATGAATGAACCGGATGGGCGGTTTGGGTCTTTTAGGCCCGCACGCTGGCGACGAATCGACTTCGAGATCGCGGCAATCGCGTCTTCCTGGCCGATGACACGCTTGTGCAGTTCGTCTTCCATGAAGATGAGCTTGGCGCTCTCCTCCTCGGTCAACTTGAACACTGGGATGCCTGTTGCCTGCGCAAGAACCTCGGCGATTAAGCCCTCAGCGACTACGCCCTGTGCTGCAACGTTGCCCTGACGGAACTGCTTCTCACGCTTGACGCGCTCGATGTTCAACTTCTTCTCTTCGTCTCGCTTTGCGGCGGCAAGCTCGAAGTCTTGGTCTTCAATCGCCTTCTCCTTGGCAACCTTGATTGCCACGATCTGGTCTTCGATCTCGCGAAGTTCAGGTGGTGAAGACAGGATTGAGAGGCGAAGGCGTGCGCCGGCTTCATCGATGAGGTCAATTGCCTTGTCTGGCAAGAAACGGTCGGTGATGTAGCGGTCTGAAAGCTGTGCGGCAGCAACAATTGCACCATCGGTGATTGACACCTTGTGGTGAACCTCGTAACGGTCGCGCAGACCCTTCAAGATGTTGATCGCCATCGGCAGGGTTGGTTCGTTGACCATTACCTGCTGGAAACGGCGGGTCAGCGCTGCGTCCTTCTCAAAGTGCTTGCGGTATTCATCCAGGGTGGTGGCACCGATGGTCTGAAGCTCGCCGCGTGCAAGTAGCGGCTTCAAGATTGAGGCGGCATCGATGGCGCCCTCAGCGGCACCGGCACCAACCAGGGTGTGAATTTCATCGATGAAAGTGATGATGTCGCCACGGGTGCGAATCTCTTTCGTGACCTTCTTAAGACGCTCTTCGAAGTCACCGCGGTAGCGTGAACCGGCGATGAGCGAGCCCATGTCTAGAGTGTAAAGCTGCTTGCCCTTTAGGGTCTCAGGAACGTTACCGTTGACGATTGCCTGAGCAAGGCCCTCAACAACCGCAGTCTTACCAACACCAGGTTCACCGATCAAGATCGGGTTGTTCTTGCCACGGCGAGAAAGAATCTGCATGACGCGCTCGATCTCACGCTCGCGGCCGATAACCGGGTCAAGCTTGCCATCGGCAGCGGCCTGGGTCAGGTTGCGACCAAACTGGTCAAGAATCTGTGAACCCTTTTGCTTCTCGGTGTTATCGCCACCGACATTGACGGTCTCTTTGCCCTGGAAGCCGGAAAGCAACTGGATGACCTGCTGGCGAACACGGTTGGTGTCTGCGCCGAGCTTGGTTAGAACCTGAGCGGCGACGCCTTCACCCTCGCGGATTAGGCCGAGCAATAGGTGCTCGGTGCCGATGTATGAGTGACCCAACTGCAGAGCTTCGCGAAGCGAAAGCTCAAGCACCTTCTTGGCGCGTGGGGTGAATGGGATGTGACCGGCTGGAGCCTGCTGGCCCTGACCGATGATCTCTTGAACCTGCTGGCGAACCGAATCAAGGTTGATACCGAGTGACTCTAGGGCCTTGGCCGCAACACCTTCACCCTCGTGGATGAGACCCAAAAGGATGTGCTCGGTGCCGATGTAGTTGTGGTTTAGAAGCTTTGCTTCTTCCTGGGCCAACACAACAACTCGACGTGCCTTGTCGGTGAATTTCTCAAACATCTTGTCTCCATTCGATGCCTATGGTTACAGGCTTCTAATGAAGATGTTAGGTCGAAAAAACGGAGTTATGTAGGGTGTTCGCTTGAAGGTAAATCTACGACTGGCGTGGATTCGAACATCGAGTCGGGAAACTCAGATAATTTCTGAGTTTTACTCCCCGCCTCGCTCGGTCCTCGCAGCTTCCGCGCGCATCTTGGCTTCCATTTCGCCATAGACCTTGCGCTCAGTTCGGTCTGCTCGAAGGATCGAGCGCATCATTACCCAGAACAGCAGGCCGACCAAAGCCGGCGGCACGAGTGAGAGAAATGCATCCCAGAAAATTGACCAGTCCATTACTTGACCAACGGGAACATGATGGTTTCGCGAATGCCGAGGCCGGTAAGGCTCATCAGCAGGCGATCGATGCCCATCCCCATACCGCCCGAAGGAGGCATACCGAACTCAAGAGCCTTCAAGAAGTCTTCGTCAAGCTTCATCGCCTCTGGGTCGCCAGAAGCAGCCAGGGTCACCTGCTCAACAAAACGCGCGCGCTGGATGACCGGGTCAACCAACTCGGAATAGCCGGTGGCCTGTTCGTAGCCACGGATGTAGAGGTCCCACTTCTCGACCACGCCAGACTTTGAGCGGTGGTCACGGGTAAGCGGTGAGGTGTCGACCGGGAAATCAATCACGAAGGTTGGGTTGACTAGGTCACCCTTGACGAAGTGCTCCCAGAGCTCTTCAACATACTTGCCGGCCAGCGGGTGCTCGATCTCGATGCCAACCGATGTGGCCAGTTTCTTTAGGTCTGCGATCGGGGTCGCTGGGGTGATGGTGACACCAGCTGCTTCAGAGAGCGACTCATACATAGAGATGCGTGGCCAGTTGCCACCGAGGTCGTTGATGGTGCCATCTTCGAGAACTACCTGGTGGGTGCCGAAGACATCCATCGCCGCGTTCTGAATCAGCTTCTGGGTTAAGTCGGCAATCGAGTTGTAGTCACCGTAGGCCTGGTAAGCCTCAAGCATTGCGAACTCTGGCGAGTGGGTACGGTCGGCACCTTCGTTGCGGAAGTTGCGGTTGATTTCGAAGACTCGGTCGATGCCACCGACAACTGCACGCTTCAGGAAAAGCTCAGGTGCGATGCGGAGGAACAGCTCGGTGTCAAAAGCGTTTGAGTGAGTCTTGAACGGGCGGGCAGAAGCGCCACCGTGAATGGTCTGCAACATCGGGGTTTCAACCTCGAGGTAGGCCTCTTCTTCGAAGGTGCGGCGCAGTGACTGCATGACCTTTGAACGAATCTTGACCACTTCGCGAGCACGGTCGCGAACGATTAGGTCAATGTAGCGGTGGCGAACGCGGAATTCTTCACCGAGATCATTGTGCAAGTTTGGCAGTGGGCGAATGGTCTTAGCGGCCATCAACCACTCGTCGGCAAGAATCGAAAGTTCGCCACGCTTTGAGGTGATGACTTCGCCGGCTACGAAAACGTGGTCGCCTAGGTCAACTAGGTCCTTCCACTCCTGCAGGCGCTCTTCGCCAACCTTGTCGAGTGACAACATCGCCTGGATGCGCTCACCAGAACCGGCCTGAAGGGTTGCAAAACATAGCTTGCCGGTGTTGCGCAAGAAGACGATTCGGCCGGCAACTCCAACGGTCTTGCCGGTGGCTACGTCGGCTTCTAGGCCTGGGTTTTCGGCGCGAACGGCATCGATGGTGGTGGTGACCGGAACACTGACCGGGTAGGCGTCGCCTCGCTCGTTGAGGCGTTCGCGCTTGGCCATACGAACAGCAATCTGCTCAGGCAGGTCGTCTTCGAAGGCGTCTTCGGTCTGGGTTAGGTCATCGCTCATGCGGATGGCTCCTGAAAATCGATGGTGAGGTTGTCGATAAGTCTTGTGCTGCCAACCACCGCGGCGATCAGCATCAAGGCCCGGCCGGTGAAACTGTCATCGATTGGTTCGAAACTGCTTGGGTCAACCAGGGCTAGATAATCAAGTTTAGCCTCCGGCACGCCTTCGAGGCGGGCCCGGGCGGCATTGATGACCAACGATGGCTTTGCGCCGATGGTTTCAGCCGCTGCCTTGCCCACTTTGAGCGCCTTGGATAGGTGCCCGGCAACCTCGAGAGCCGCTTGGTCAAGGTATCGGTTGCGGCTGGACATCGCCAAACCACTGGCCTCGCGCACAATTGGCGCCTCGATGATGTGCAAGTCTGGAAAGAGATCGGCGGCCATGCGCCTGATCAAGAACAGTTGCTGCGCGTCTTTGGCGCCGAAGACCGCAAAGTCTGGCTTCACCAACTCGAAAAGGCGGGCAACCACCGCGAGCATCCCGTCAAAGTGGCCGGGACGAGCTGCGCCTTCAAAGGTGGCGCCCACCGGGCCAGACTTCAGGGCCGGGTTTAGTTTGGACTGAGCTCGAGCGGCAGCGATGCCGGCGGCAACACCAAGCTCGCCGACCTCCGGGTAAATCACCTCAACGGTCGGGGCAAAAAGCAGGTCTGCACCGGCTGATTCAAGCAAAGCCTCATCAGCTTCGAGAGTGCGGGGATATTTGTCGAAATCTTCACCGGCGCCAAACTGCAGCGGGTTGACGAAAATCGAAACGACCACCAGATCGGCATACTCGCGGGCCTTGCGCACCAGCGACAGATGCCCCTCGTGAAGTGCCCCCATGGTTGGCACGAAAGCCACTTTTAGGCCTGCGCAGCCCGGAAGATCGCGTTCCTCATCGATGGCAGCCTGGAGATCGGCTGCGGTAACCAGAGTTTTCATTAGCCCAGCAATTCTTCTGGGTCAAGCGGTTGGTGACCCTTCGCCAGAGCCTGCTCCACTGCACTTCGAATGGTCGGGGCAATGACCCCGCGGGCATCCTCCACACCAATCTCTTCGAGTAGGCCAATCGCCTGGTTAACCACCATGGCCGAAAACTGATTTGCCACCGAGACGGCCTCGAAATACTTTTTGCGATTGTCTTCAGAGATGACGATTGGTTCGGCGCCCATTTCGATGACCAGTGCCTGTGCGATTGGGAGGGCCACCACCGGAGCGGCCACCGCAAAAAAGCTCTCGCGAATTCGAGCAAGGTCGATGCTGGTTCCAGTGAAAGTCATAGCCGGGTGAATGGCCAACGGGATAACCCCTTGGGCTGTTGCCGGGCCGAGAATGTTGTAACCAAATTCGCCCGCGGTGTGGGCCACCAGTTGGCCCGAGCGCCACATGCTGTTTTGGGCGATGCCATTTACGGTGGGTGCAATCTGATCGGCTGGGATGGCCAGCAAAACCAGGTCTGACTCCTCGAGAATCGCGGGCAGCGGCTTGACCGGCACGTCTGGCAACAGCGCCTCGGCTCGTTCAATGTTTTTGGCATCGGTGGTGGCAATGCCAACGATGAAGTGGCCGGCGGCGGCAAGTGCCTGACCCAGCACGGTTCCTACCGGCCCGGCTCCGATGATTCCCACGGAGAGGCGGCCCGAGTTCATCGTGCCTTCTTTTCGGCGATGGCCGGGCGCCCAGCAGCAGGAGTCGGAGCGGCGGTTGATGCACCCTCGGTTGCGTCATCGTCGGTGATGCGGCAAAGGCGTTCGACAATCACGCCGATGATGACCATTGCGAATGCGGCGAGCAAGCCGGCAACGTTCTGCCAGGTGGACTGCGGTGTGACCGGAGACGAAATCTGCATCCAAATGACACCGATGTGCCAGCCAACAAATAGGGATCCCGAGATTGAATTGGCCTTGGCAAGCACCAACAACCGAACCGCATAAAACGGGTTCAGGCGTTTTGGCCGAGGGGCATTTGGGGCCTTCAGCTGCTCGGCAAGTGCACGGCGATAACGCAGCATCGGCAGGGCAAAAATCGCAAGAATCACAGCGATGGCAACAAAGGTCAGAATCAGATTCACCGGGGTCACCGGAACCTGACCGCCGTTTGACGAAGTGAACTTTGCAACCAGGTAACCGAGGGTTGCCGCTGGCACCGCCCAGCCAACCAGCGTCAAAATTTTGATCGGCTTCACTTGACCAACCAGACCTGATCTTTTAGCGGCTCGGCCAACTCGGCCACCGAACCATAGCCCGGCAAGACCGCCTGAGGTTCAAGCAGTGCCCAAGGCACCAAGACGAAGGCGCGCTCGAATGCGCGCGGGTGTGGAATTGTGAGCTCTTTGGTTGCCTTCAGCACATCGCCATAGGTGATGATGTCGATGTCTAGTGTTCGTGAACCCCAGCGCTCTAGGCGAATTCGACCGTGCTCGGTTTCGATTCGACGAATCTCGGTTAGCAACTCTTTTGGCTTGAGCGTGGTGTTGATTTTCACCACACCGTTCATGTAACTCGGCTTCGATTCATCAACGCCGACCTCGGTCATCGCTGATGATTCAACCAGCGGGGAGCAGACCACGTTTGAAATGCCCTTGGTTGCCGCCAGCGCTTTGAGGCCCGAGCGAATGGTCTTTCGACGCTTGCCCAAGTTGCCGCCGATGGCCAGGATTGCGCGAACCGGCTCGGCCATTAGCGCTTTGCCTTGACGGTCACAGACACGTCATCGAACTCATAGATGATTGGCGCGTTTGGCTTGTGGACGGTGATTTCGGCCTTCTTGACCGGGCCGCCGGCTGGGCCGCCACCGAAGTTCATGACCATGTCGAGCAAGCGTTGCGCAAGAGTCTCAAGGAGGTCAACCGGCTGGTTTTTTACGTTGTCGACGATGGCCTTGGCGAGGTCGCCATAGTGCACGGTCTTCGATAGGTCATCGCCGAATGCTGCTGCATCGCCGTCAATCCATACGGTGGCATCGATGTAAAAGTCTTGGCCATTTTGGCGCTCGAAATCGAAGACACCGTGGTGCGCATAAACCCGGAGACCGGTGAGCTTAATTTTGTGACGCTGCGGCTTTGGACGCATGACTTAACTCTGCCCTGACTTGCCGTCTTCGGCAAACCGCAGCGCCTCAACAATTGCGATTGCATCGCTGGTGGCAATCACGTTATGCACCCGAACGCCCCAAAGTTTGCGCTGCAGCAGCAGCGCTGTGAGCACTGCGGTGGCAAGGTCGCGACGCTGGTTGTTCACTTGCCCGCTGGCCGAGTCATCGCGGTCAAGTTCAAGATCAAGGGCACCGGTAATGAATCGCTTGCGAGATGCGCCAACCAGAATCGGCAGCCCAAGCTTGTCGAGTTCGTCGAGGCGGGCCACCAACTCCCAGTTCTGCGACATGTCTTTGGCGAAGCCCAGACCAGGGTCAAGAATAATTTTGCCGCGGGCAACCCCGGCCGAAACAGCCGCGTCGATGCGCAGTTTCAACTCGGCGGCTACCTCGCCGGCAAGGTCAACATAGGTGTTGAGTTGGTCCATGCCGTTGCTGAAACCGCGCCAGTGTGAAATGACAATTTGCGCACCGGTGGCGGCAGCCACCGAAAACATCTTTGGGTCGGCAAGACCGCCAGACACATCGTTGATGATTTGAACACCGGCCGAGACAGCGGCCAAGGCGGTGGTTGCGTTCATGGTGTCGATGCTCAACAGCACATCGCGACGATTGGTTTTTGCGAGCTCATCGACGATGGCGTCAATCACTGGCATCACCCGTGAAAGCTCAACCTCGGGGGCAACGCGTGGGGCGCCTGGCCTGGTTGATTCACCACCGATGTCGATGACGTTGGCACCACCCATGATCAATAGGCGGGCGTGATCTAGGGCTGCCGGAACGGCATCGAACTGGCCGCCATCGCTAAATGAATCGGGGGTGACGTTCAAGACGCCCATGACAAGTGGTCTCTGGAAGTCGGCCCTGCTTGAAACAGTGCGACCCTCGCTCACTTTGAGATCAGCCCCATGACCTCGGCACGAGCAACCGGCTCTGAATAAACGCCGCGAGCCGCCATGGTGACGGTGTTGGCCTCGGGCTGACGAGCACCTCTCGAAACCACGCAGTGGTGGCGGGCTTCGATGACAACGATGACTCCCTGTGCGCCCAAGCCCTCTTCGAGCGCGTCGGCGATCTGGGCGGTTAGGTTCTCTTGGAGTTGTGGGCGAGACGCGATTATTTCGACCAACTTTGGCAAACGGCCGAGGCCGACCACTCGGTCGGTTGGCAAGTAGGCAATGTGAGCGCGGCCGGTGAACGGCAAGAGGTGGTGCTCACAGATCGAGACGAAGTCGATGTCTTTGAGAATCACAACCTCAACGTGCTCGGCCTCAAAGGTGTCGGCAATCGCAACCTTGGCATCCTGGCCGACGCCCTTGAAGAACTCCGAGTATGCATCGGCAACCTTGGTCGGAGTTGCTAGAAGCTCGCTCCGGTTTGGGTCTTCACCGATTGCCAAGAGAAGTTCGACAACGGCTGCCTTGATGCGCTCGGAATCAATCACGTGAAACTATGCCTCGTCCTTTGGCGTCGCTGGCTTCTTAGCCACTGACTTCTTGGCCGGTGCCTTCTTCGGGGCCGGCTTGGCAGCGTTCTCAGCCTTGGTAGCTGCTGACTTGCGAGCAGACGCCTTGGCGGCAGATGAACCCTTGACCGGGATGGCGATCGGAGCGATCTTCGAAACCGGGCGAGACTTACTCGACAACCACTGAGCGCGCTTTGGCAACTTCTTGACGGTCTTGAAAATGCGAGCGATGTCGTCGGGGTTCAAAGTCTCCTTCTCCATCAACTCCTTGGCCATGGCGTCAAGAACCGCACGGTTCTGGTTGATTGCCTTGTAGGCCTCGTTGTGAGCTGCCTCGAGAATGGCGCGAACCTCGGCGTCAATCTGCTGCGCGGTGACCTCTGAGTATTCACGGGCCTGAGCCATGTCGCGTCCGATGAAGACCTCGCCACCGCCGCCGAAGCTGACGGCTCCGAGGGTTGCGCTGAAGCCATACTGGGTGACCATCTGACGAGCAGTTGCGGTTGCCTTTTCGAAGTCGTTAGAAGCACCGGTGGTTGGGTCGTGGAAGACGATTTCTTCGGCGACGCGGCCACCCATTGCATAGGCAATCTGGTCGAGAAGCTGGTTGCGTGAAACCGAGTAACGGTCTTCAAGTGGCAGAACCATGGTGTAACCCAGGGCGCGTCCGCGAGGAAGAATGGTGACCTTGGTGACCGGGTCGCTGTCGTTCATCGAGGCGGCAACAAGTGCATGGCCAGCCTCGTGATAAGCGGTGTTTAGGCGCTCCTTGTCTTGCATCAAGCGTGACTTCTTCTGCGGTCCGCCGATTACGCGGTCGATTGACTCATCGATGGTGGCGGCGGTGATGTGCTTCTCACCCTGGCGTGCGGTTAGCAAAGCGGCCTCGTTCAAAACGTTTGCTAGGTCGGCACCGGTGAAACCAGGAGTGCGTCGAGCAACCAGCGCTAGGTCAACATCGGCGGCGATTGGCTTGCCCTTGGCGTGAACCTTGAGGATCTGCTCGCGACCTATTAGGTCTGGAGCGCCAACGCCAATCTGGCGGTCGAAGCGACCCGGGCGCAAAAGCGCTGGGTCAAGAATGTCTGGGCGGTTGGTTGCCGCAATCAAGATGATGTTGGTCTTCGAGTCGAAGCCGTCCATCTCAACCAAAAGCTGGTTCAGGGTCTGCTCGCGCTCATCGTTTCCGCCACCGATTCCGGCGCCGCGGTGACGACCAACTGCATCAATTTCGTCAACGAAGATGATGGCAGGCGCGCTCTGCTTTGCCTGCTCAAAAAGGTCACGAACTCGAGAGGCACCGACGCCGACAAACATTTCGACGAAGTCTGAACCCGAGATGGTGAAGAACGGCACACCGGCTTCACCGGCAACAGCCTTGGCCACCAAGGTCTTACCGGTTCCCGGAGGGCCATAAAGCAGGACACCACGAGGAATCTTGGCGCCAACGGCCTGGAACTTCTCTGGTGACTTTAGGAAGTCTTTGATTTCTTCGAGCTCTTCGATGGCTTCATCGACACCGGCAACATCGGCGAAGGTGACCTTCGGGGTGTCTTTGTTGACCAGCTTGGCACGTGACTTGCCGAAGTTCATGACCTTGCTGTTGCCACCCTGCATGCCAGACATCAAGAACCAGAAAATGGCACCGATGATGATGAACGGAATCAGGCTGCCGAGAAGGGCTAGGTACCAAGGGGTGTTCGGAACCTCATCGTTGTAGCCGCCTGAAATCGGGGCGTTAGCGATGGTGTCGACCACCTGGGTGCCGCGAGCGGCGACGTAATAGAACTGAACCTTCTGGCCATACTTGGCATCTGGGTTGGCAAGGACGATGTCAACGCGCTGGTCGCCATCGAGGACCTTGACGGTCTCTGCTTTGCCATCGGAGATTAGGGCCAGACCCACCTGGGTGTCGACCTGCTTGAAACCGGTGCCGGTCACAAGCGAAGAGCCGATCAGTAGAACTGCAACGGCAACGAAAATCCAGATAAATGGACCACTAAGAATTTTTTTCAAGTTCACCACTTAAGGCTATCGAATGCCAGCGACAACTAGTGCGGCTGTTCTCTGTAGGCGATTAGTTATAAACAGCCGGCGAAAGCACGGCAACACCCTTCAGGGTGCGATAGTTCTCCGCGTAGTCGAGGCCGTAGCCGACTACGAACTCGTTTGGGATGTCGAAACCGACCATCGCCACCTTGACGTCAACCTTGGCTGCGTCTGGCTTGCGCAAAAAGGCAACGATTTCAACCGATGCCGCACCGCGGGCTTCAAGGTTTGATGCCAACCAAGAAAGGGTTAGCCCTGAGTCAATGATGTCTTCGACGATGATTACGTGGCGGCCCAGAACATCGGCGTCCAGGTCTTTAAGAATTCGAACCACACCCGATGAAACGGTGCCTGAACCGTAAGAAGACACCGCCATCCAGTCCATCTGCACCGGAATCTGAATTGCTCGTGAGAGGTCAGCCATGAACATGACCGCGCCCTTGAGAACACCGATTAGCAGGACGTCTTTGCCCGCATACTTGGCGTCGATTTGAGCGGCAAGCTCAGCAACCTTCGCGGTGATCTGCTCTTCGGTGACTAGCACCTTGGTAATTTCGTTGCTGACCTGAGAGAGATCCACTTAGCATGCTCCTGGTTTGAGGGTTTTCGTGGTTTTTAGGGTTATTTGTGAGCCCGTGCGTACAACTCTAACCCCTGGCAGGGCCAGTTCTTTCTGTCCGTGCCAGTTATCGATCAGATCATTCACGGCAAGCACGTGAGTGCGGCTAAAGGTTGCCCCGAACACCTCCAAAGCGCGCAGAATTACCCGTCCTCGAATCGCAGCCGGCAGCGTTTCAAGTTCGGCAACTTCCAACACCATGGATGTTGCGCCAGCCTTGGCAACGCGGTCGTATGCGGCGAGCGCGAGTTCATCGAGGTATTCGCTGTCGTCTCGAATCAAATCTGCGGTTCGAGCCAACGCTTCGGTTACCCCTGGGCCGAGCTCAAGCTCCAGCATCGGTAGCACCGCCTGGCGGACGCGCACCCGGGTGAACCGGTCTTCCGAATTCTGCGGGTCAATCCATGGCTCAAGCCCTGAGTCTTCACAAAAGGCCAAAGTCGTCGAACGTCGAATTCCGAGCAACGGTCGCAGGTACCTCGCGGCATGAACCGCCATTCCGTTTAGTGCACGCGGCCCCGAACCTCGAGCCAACCCGAGCATCACGGTTTCGGCCTGGTCATCCAGGGTGTGACCGAGCATGATCACCTTGGCGTCCAGTGCCGCGGCGGCCTCATCGAGCGCTTCGTATCGAGCGGTGCGTGCGGCAGCCTCAGGCCCGCCATCCTTGCCAACCGAAACGTGGGCAATCTGAACCGGGGCTAAACCAAGCGCCTCGAGAACACCGGCGGTCTCAACCGCCACCTGCTTGGTCACCTCTTGAATGCCATGCTCGACGATGACGGCACCGGCTGAAACCCCCGCCCGAGGCGCCTCAAAGGCAACGGCTGCGGCGAGCGCCAAGCTATCTGGACCACCCGAACAGGCGACCAGCACTAGGTCGCCGGCAACTACGCCGGAGGCATCCCAGCTTTCGCGCACCGCACGACGAACATCGGCGATGGCCGGGGTCAGGCGTGGGCGGTCAGTCAAGTTGGGCTCTTTTCGGTAATCTTTATGTAACCATGCGAGATTGTCTCTCGCCTCAAGCCTATTTAGGAGAACCATGGGTTACGAAGCAGTAATCGAGATTCCTCGCGGAAGTCGCAACAAGTTTGAAGTTGACCACATCACCGGTCGCGTTCACCTAGACCGCGTTCTATTCACTCCGTTTGTCTACCCGGTTGACTACGGCTTCTTCGACAAGACCCTTGGTGGCGACGGCGACCCGCTAGACGCACTGGTTCTTCTAGAGTTCCCGGTCTTC
>CANGGL010000030.1 GCA_947453465.1 Microbacteriaceae bacterium
ACAGCTAACTCCAACCCGCGTAAAGCTAACCATCGAGGTAACTCCTGCAGAGTTCAAGCCAAGCCTTGACCACGCGTACGAGCACATCGCCGAGGGTGTAAACGTTCCTGGCTTCCGCAAGGGCAAGATTCCAGCTGCAATCCTTGACCAGCGCGTCGGACGCCCAGCAATCCTGGCTCACGCAATCAACGATGGCCTAGACACCATCTACCGTCAGGCAATTGAGGAGAACAAGGTTCGCCCTCTAGGTCAGCCGTCAGCAGACGTAAAGCAGTCACCAAACGAGAACACCTTCGAAGGCAACTTAATTGTTGAGATCGAAGTTGAGGCTCGCCCAGAGATCAAGCTTCCTGAATACAAGGGACTTAAAGTCAAGGTTGATGAGATCAAGGTTGCTGGCATGGAGGTCGACCAGGAGCTCGACGCACTACGTGGTCGCTTTGGAACTTTGAAGACCGTGGACCGCCCAGCTAAGAAGGGCGACTTCACCACCATCGACCTAAAGGCAGTAATTGGCGGCAAGACCATCGACTCTGCTGAAAACATTTCTTACGAAATTGGCGCCGGCAACCTGCTTGACGGAATCGATGAGGCCCTCGACACCCTCACAGCGGGCGAGTCAACCACTTTCAAGTCGAAGCTTGTCGGTGGCGAGCAGGCTGGCCAGGAGGCTGAAGTTTCAGTCACGCTGACCGCCGTAAAAGAGCGCGAACTTCCAAAGGCAGACGACGCTTTTGCACAGTTGGCTTCAGAGTTCGACACCATCGCTGAACTAAAGGCAGAGATCGAGAAGCAGCTCGCTGCATCGAAGAACTTCGGCCAGGGCGTTCAGGCGCGCGACCTATTGACCGACCAGCTCCTGGAGCTTGTCAAGGTTCCTGTTTCTGCAGAGCTCGTTGAGGCAGACGTAAACCGTCACCTTGAGGGCGAAGGCCGTCTAGAGGACGACGCACACCGCGCCGAGGTTACCGAGCAGAGCAACAAGTCATTCCAGGTTCAGATGTTGCTTGATGCAATCGCTGAAAAGGAAGAGATCCAGGTCGGCGAGCAGGAGCTCATCCAGTACCTAGTGCAGAGCGCTCAGCAGTACGGAATGCAGCCAAACGACTTCATCAAGACCATCAGCGAAAACGGCCAGGTGCCTGCATTCGTTGGCGAGGTTGCTCGTCGTAAGGCGCTAAGCATCGTTCTTGAGGCTGCAGTTGTAACCGACGCCAAGGGCAAGGCCGTTGACCTCAGCGCCTTCAACGAGGTTCAGGCAGTAGATGAGCACGCCGGTCACGACCACGACTAATCACTAACCTGCGGCCGATTCGGCTCTAAGTTTTACGAAAATGGCTCAGACTTCGGTCTGGGCCATTTTGCTTTGAGTCGCAGTCAGCGCGGGTTTGCCGCGACACCGCTTTAGCCACTGGCGAACAAGCAACCGGTTTGCCGCTCTGGCAGTTATCTTTGACAAGCAACCTCAAGATTTAGGAGTTCATCATGGCCGATCAGGCAAAGGCACCAAGCAGCACATTCGACCGTCTGCTCAAGGACCGCATCATTTGGCTCGGCACCGAGGTGCGAGATGACATGGCCAACGAGATTTGCGCCAAAATTCTGCTGCTCGCGGCAGAAGACTCAACCAAGGACATTTTCCTCTACATCAACTCGCCTGGCGGGTCTATCACCGCGGGTATGGCTATCTACGACACGATGCAGTACGTACCAAACGACATCGTTACGGTCGGAATCGGTATGTGCGCCTCGATGGGGCAGTTCTTGCTTTCATCTGGAACCAAGGGCAAGCGCTACGCGACCCCGAACACCCGAGTTTTGCTGCACCAGCCACACGGTGGCTTCGGTGGAACCGCATCAGACATCCAAACTCAGGCACAACTTATCGTCTCGATGAAGCGCCAGCTGGCCGCAATCACTGCCGAGCAAACCGGAAAGACTGTCGAGCAGGTAATGGAAGATGGCGACCGCGACCGTTGGTTCAGCGCCCAAGAAGCACTTGAGTACGGATTCATTGACCACATTCAGAAGTACGCAGCCAGCGCCACCGGCGTAGGCACCAAGTAGGGTCAGGGAGAAAAAGATTATGACCAACTCAAACGTTTTCACCAGCCCTGAGGCTCGCTACATCCTTCCTACCTTCGAAGAGCGCACCTCTTACGGCTTCAAGCGTCAAGACCCTTACAACAAGCTTTTTGAAGACCGAATCGTTTTCTTGGGTGTTCAGGTTGATGACGCTTCGGCTGATGACATCATGGCCCAGCTCCTGGTTCTTGAATCGCAAGACCCAGACCGTGACATCACCATGTACATCAACTCTCCGGGCGGTTCATTCACTGCCATGACGGCGATCTACGACACGATGCAGTACATTCGTCCACAGATTCAGACCGTCTGCCTCGGCCAGGCTGCTTCTGCAGCGGCCGTCTTGTTGGCAGCTGGTGCACCAGGAAAGCGTCTGGCATTGCCAAACGCACGAGTTCTCATTCACCAGCCTTCTTCGGGCGACTCAGGTCGAGGTCAGGCATCTGACATCGAGATTCAGGCCAAAGAGATTATGCGTCTTCGTGAATGGTTGGAAGCAACCCTTTCGAAGCACAGTAAGCGCTCAGTTGCCGAGGTCAACAAGGACATCGACCGCGACAAGATTCTTACTGCCCCAGAGGCTCTCGAATTCGGTCTAATCGATCAGGTGCTCACCTCAAGGAAAAACGCGTAAGCAACTAATCCACAAAGCGGATGGGCGAGGCTCATCCGCTTTGTCGTTGCCGGGTAATAAGGTTTCAGTATGACTAAGCTCGGCGAATCAAGCGATCTGCTCAAGTGTTCTTTCTGCGGAAAGAGCCAGAAGCAGGTCCGCAAGCTAATTGCCGGCCCGATGGTCTACATCTGTGACGAGTGCATCGAGCTCTGCAACGAAATCATCGAAGAAGAGCTCGGCGGAGCCGCAGCCGAGAGCGTCGAAGATATTGATCTACCGAAGCCCCGCGAAATCAAGGGTTTCCTCGACGAATACGTGATCGGCCAAGACCAGGCCAAGAAGGCACTCGCGGTAGCGGTATACAACCACTACAAGCGCCTACGCTCCCGCGGCACCTTGACCACAGCAGGCAAAGAACACGACTCAATTGAAATCGCCAAGTCGAACATCTTGATGATCGGTCCAACCGGTTGCGGAAAAACATACCTTGCGCAAACTCTAGCCAAACGACTAAATGTTCCGTTTGCAGTTGCAGATGCCACCGCACTAACCGAAGCCGGTTACGTAGGTGAAGATGTCGAGAACATTCTTCTGAAGCTTCTACAGGCTGCTGACTTCGACGTTAAGCGCGCCGAGTCGGGCATCATCTACATTGATGAAATTGACAAAATTTCTCGCAAAGCAGAGAACCCCTCAATTACTCGAGATGTTTCCGGTGAAGGCGTGCAGCAAGCACTGCTCAAGATACTCGAGGGCACTGTGGCCTCTGTTCCTCCCCAGGGCGGTCGCAAGCACCCACAGCAAGAGTTCATTCAGCTTGACACCACCAACGTGCTCTTCATCGTTGCTGGAGCCTTTGCTGGCCTAGAAGAGATCATCTCTGCTCGTGCTGGAAAAAAGGGAATCGGCTTTGGTGCACCAATCGCCGGTAAAAACGACAACATCGAGATTTTCACAGAGGTTCAACCAGACGACCTGCGCAAGTTTGGTTTGATCCCTGAGTTCATCGGACGTCTTCCTGTGATCGCCACCGTGACTCCTTTAGACCGTGAAGCGCTAATGGAGATTCTGACCAAGCCTAAGAACGCTTTGGTCAAGCAGTACCAGCGGATGTTTGAGCTTGACGGCTTCGAGCTTGAATTTGATTCTGATGCTCTACAGGCAATTGCGGACCAGGCGGTAGCTAGAGACACCGGCGCGAGAGGTCTTCGAGCCATCATGGAAGAAATTCTCGGGCCAATCATGTTCGAGATCCCTGGCTCAGAGATTCAAGGTGTCGTAAAGATCACCAAGGCAGTTGTCGTTGATAAGACTGAGCCTGAAATCGTTCCGTTCAAGAGCATTCGCCAAGAGAAAACCGCCTAGTCGGTGGCGCGCTTCTCGGACCACAAGGCGCCATTTCTTGCCGGCACCGTAGCCTCAATAACCGGTACCGCTGCCAGTGTCGGTTTGGTTCTTGCTGCCCTGACGTCATTGGGTGCAACGAAATCCCAGACCGCATCTGCAATCTTTGTCTTGATTGCCATGTATGGGTTGCTCTCGATCGCTCTAAGTTGGCGCTTCAAAATGCCAATTTCGATTGTTTGGAGCACTCCCGGTGCCGCGCTGCTGATTTCTTCGGGAACACTGGGTTTGCCATTTTCTAGTGCGGTCGGCGCTTTTATTTTCACCGGCGTTTTGCTATTGCTCACTGGCCTGTGGCCAGCCCTTGGCCGGCTAGTCTCATCGATTCCTCGGCCAATCGCGTCGGCGATGCTTGCGGGAGTCATTTTTAACTTTTGCGTGGCTCCATTCAAGTCAGCCTCAGCCTTTCCCTGGGTGGTACTGCCGGGAATTCTCGTCTGGCTCATTCTTTATAAGTACGCCACTGTTTGGGCCACTCCGGCTGCGATGGTCATCATTTTCTCGCTGACGGCAATCGACTTAGGAATCACCGTTGATGCGAGTCAGATTTTCCCTACCGTCGAGTTTGTAGCGCCGACTTTTGACATCGCGGCCATCGTTTCGATTGGCATCCCGCTCTATTTGGTAACCATGGCCAGTCAAAACATCCCGGGCATCGCCATCATGAAGAGCTTTGGCTTCGAGGTGCCGTTCAAGCCTGTGATGGCAGCAACTGGATTGTCTGCCATTTTCGCAGCTTTCTTCGGCGGATTCTCGATGAATCTCGCGGCAATCACCGCGGCCCTAAATGCCAACGACCACGCGCATCCGGACCCGAAGCGCCGATGGTTGGCATCTGTTTACGGTGGCTTCGTTTACCTCGTAATCGCCCTGCTCGCTGGAGTCACCGTGTCATTTGTTCTGCAAGCACCTCGCGACCTAGTTCTGGCTGCTGCTGGTATTGCTCTACTGGGCACCATTGTTTCGGCGCTAAGTGCGGCGGTGGAAGTAATCGAACTGCGCCTACCAGCCATGGTCACCTTCTTGGTCACAGCTTCACAGGTCTCAGCCTTAGGCATTGGCTCCGCCTTCTGGGCTCTATTGTCAGGGTTAACCGTCTGGGGTTGGCTAAACCTGCGCAAAAGCGCCTAACTTTCGGTTAGATCAATCCGCGACGTTTCAGTAGCGGCTCAATTTGGGCCTTACGTCCGGTGAACTGCTCATACATTTCCATGGATTCAGTTGAGCCTCCACGCGATAACAGTTCATCTCTGAAGCGCTGCCCGTTTTCGCGGGTAAGACCACCATTCGCTTTGAACCAATCAACCGTGTCGGCGTCCAACACCTCTGACCAGATGTAACCGTAGTAGCCAGCCGAGTAACCGCCATCAAAAATATGAGCGAAATAGCTGCTGCGGTATCGCGTTGGCACAGGGGAGTAGTCGAGACCATAGCCGGCGATTGCCCCCGCCTCGAACGATTCAACATCATCGATAACTTGGTCTGGCGTCAGCGAGTGCCAAGCCAAGTCGAGTACGGCTGCTGCCAAGTAACTGGTCGTTTCAAAGCCCTGGTTGAAGGTCTCCGCCCGCTCGAGATTATCTACCCATTCGGTTGGTAACGCCTCGCCGGTCTCAAAGTGCTTTGCATAGTTGGCGAGCACCTCTGGCCAAAGCATCCACATTTCATTCACCTGCGATGGGAACTCGACGAAGTCGCGTTCAACGCTTGTGCCGCTAAACCTTGGATAGGTGACATTTGAAAGCAGGCCGTGTAGCGCGTGACCGAATTCGTGGAACAGGGTTGCCGTCTCATCGAACGTCAGCAAGGAGGCGGCGCCATTTGCCGGCTTGGGAACGTTCATGTTGTTGAACACGACTGGTAGTTGGCCTAGTAGGTGGTTTTGCTCCACAAATGAAGACATCCAAGCGCCGCCACGCTTTGAATCGCGAGTGAAAAAGTCGCCGATGTACAGGCCAAGCGCCCCGCCTCGGTCATCCTTGACTTCCCAAATTCTTGCTTCCGGGTGATAGGACTTGAGGTCTGGTCGTTGAGTGAAGGTGATGCCGAAAAGGCGGTTGGCAGCCCAAAACACGCCGTCGTGAAGCACTCGTTCAAGTTCAAAATAAGGCTTGAATTTAGCTGTGTCCACGTTGTACTTAGCCAAGCGGACTCGTTCGGTGTAATGCGCCCAGTCCCAGCTAGCGAGCTCAAAGTGGCCTCGCTCTGCGTCGATGATGGCCTGAATCGCGGCACCCTCGGCCTTTGCGTTTGCTACGGCTGCCGGAGCAATCTGGCGGAGCATGGCATGAACGTTTTCGGTATTTCCTGCTGTCTGCTGAGACAAAACGTAGTCGGCGTGGTTCTTGAAGCCCATGAGGTGTGCTCGTTCAGCGCGCAATTTCACGATCTCCAGAAGCAGGGCTCGGTTATCGTTATCGTTTGGGCGGCCACCCTTGGCTAGCGAGGCAGTCATTACCCGTTCGCGAAGTTCGCGGTTCTCCAGAGCTTCGAGAGCAGGGTTACCGGTGTAGTTAACCATGGTGATCAACCACTTGCCTTCAAGGCCGCGGGAGCTTGCGGCGGCGGCTGCAGATTCGATTTGACCAGCTTCGAGACCTTCTAGCAGGGTCACGTCCTCGACTAATACCGCTAAATCGTTTGTGTCGTTGAGTAGGTTTTGCCCAAACTTCGTGCCCAGCTTGGAGAGTTTTTCGTTGAGCGCCTTCAGTTGCTCGCGCTCGATAACACCGAGCTTGGCACCGGCGTGAACAAAGTCACGGTAGTAGCGGTCAATTAGCCAGACAGACTCATCGTCCAGTTGGAGTGAGTGGCGAACCTCATAGACGTGTTGAATCCGTTCGAATAGCTCCGCATTGAGATGAATGGCATCTGAGTGAGCCGCGAGTTTCGGCGAGATCTCTTCTTCAATGGCGTCAATTACCGGGTTGGTGTCGGAACTTGATTTGTTGAAGAACACTGAGAGCATGCGGTTCAGTGCGCCGCCAGATTTCTCTAGGGCAACGATGGTGTTTTCAAAAGTTGGTGCACCGGACTCAAGAATCGCAACGACTTCGGCTAGTTGACGTTCGCAACCATCGTAGAAGGCGGGCAGATAGTCCGCATCGCTTATCGCATCAAACGGTGGCAGTTCATACGGCTGGTTTGAGCGATTCGCGAACGGATTCATTTATGCCTCTTCTATTGCCTTCAAGATAACTTCAACCATGGCTACTTCTTCACCTTCGGCGTATCCCAGGGTTTCGATGCGACCCACGGCCTTCAGGTCTGACTCAAGTAGGCGCAGACTGGTTAGCGCGGACGCAGGAGCCTCAAGGATGGCTGATTCAACCGCCGCCTTCATCGACACCTTCGCGTCTGACTTTGCCTTACGAACTCCCACCAGAGCGCTGGAAGCTAGGCCCAGCAGTGGTGAGTTAGAGCCATCAAGACCCTGGGTTAGTTCCTCTGCGGTTGGCCAAGCTGCGCGGTGAATTGAACCGGCTTCGGTTTGCCACCAGCTCCAGACCTCGTCTGTTGCGAAAGGAAGGAAAGGTGCGAAGAGACGGAGCATGGTGTGTAGGGAGCGTCGCAGAGTGATGGCCGCAGATGCCTGTTGTGCCGGATTTACTTCACCGTTGGCGTTGTAAGCGCGGTCCTTGACCAGCTCGAGATAGTCATCGGTGAACTTCCAGAAGAAGTGCTCCGCCAGCTCGAGAGCCTTGGTGTGGTCATAGGCCTCGAAGGCAGCGGTAGCGCTTCGAACAACCTCGGCGAGGCCGAACAGTAGGGCCTGGTCGATTGGCTCGGTGACCTCGGTGTGGCCAGCAGGAACCTCGAAAGACAGCGAGAATTTTGCTGCGTTCAGCAACTTCACCGCCAGTCGACGTCCGACCTTCATCTGGCCTTCATCGAAGGCGGCGTCGGTTCCTAGGCGTGCCGAGGCTGCCCAGTAACGAACGGCGTCAGCACCGTGATTATCGATCGGCTCAGCCGGAACGACCACGTTGCCCTTCGACTTCGACATCTTTTTGCGGTCCGGGTCAAGAATCCAACCAGAGATGGCCGCGTTTGACCAGGGCAACTGACCGAACTCTTGCTCAGACCGAAGCACGGTCGAGAACAACCAGGTCCGAATGATGTCTTGACCCTGAGGGCGAAGGTCGTAGGGGAAAACCAAAGCAAACTTCTCTGGGTCCTCGATCCAGCCACCGGCAAGCTGAGGAGTGAGTGACGAGGTCGCCCAAGTGTCCATGATGTCCATCTCGCCGACGAAGCCGCCGGCGACGCCACGCTGCGATTCGTTGAATCCGGCAGGCACATCGGTTGAAGGGTCGATCGGCAAGATGGCTACGTCTGGAACCAGCGGCTTATCAAAAAGCGCCTCGCCATTGGCATCAAGCTCATACCAGACAGGAATTGGCACACCAAAGAAGCGCTGACGCGAGATTAGCCAGTCTCCGGTTAGTCCGTTCACCCAGTTCTCATAGCGAACCTTCATGAAGTCAGGATTGAAGTTAAGTTCTTGGCCTAATTCGATTAGTCGTTCGCGGATAGCTGCGTCGCGGCCACCATTACGGATGTACCACTGACGAGTCGAGACAATCTCAAGGGGCTTATCGCCCTTTTCGAAGAACTTCACGTCGTGCTGAATTGGCTTTGGGTCGCCAACCATGTCCCCCGACTCCTGAAGGAGTTCGACGATGCGCTGCTTGGCCGAGAAGATGGTCTTACCGACGAGCTCGGCAAATACTTCCTTGCCCTTTGCCGAGGTAATTACGTCTGGCATCTCATCGTTGATACGACCATCCCAGCCGATGATTGCGCGGTTAGGCAGGTCGAGTTCACGCCACCAGATGACGTCGGTGACGTCACCGAAGGTACAAATCATGGCGATGCCCGAACCCTTGTCGATCTGAGCAAGGCGGTGGGCAACCACCGGAACCTCAACATCGAAAAGCGGGGTGCGAACGGTTTTGCCAAACAGGCCCTGGTACCGAGCATCATCTGGGTGAGCAACTAGAGCAACACAGGCAGCAAGCAGTTCAGGTCGGGTGGTCTCGATGAAGATCTTGCCACCCTCCCAAAGTGTTGGGTCCACGTTGAATCCAACACGGTGGTAGGCACCAGGCTGCGGGCGGTCTTCAAGCTCTGCCTGTGCAACCGCGGTGCGGAAGGTTACGTCCCAAAGTGTCGGCGCCATCGACTGGTATGCCTCGCCTCGAGATAGATTGCCCAGGAAGGCCTTCTGTGAAACTGCGATGGCGGCAGGGGAGATGGTTTGGTAAGTCTGCTTCCAGTCAACCGAAAGTCCAAGCTTGCGCCATAGTGCCTCGAATTGCTTTTCGTCTTCGGTGGTCAACTTCTCACAAAGTTCAATGAAGTTGCGACGTGAGATGGCAATCTGATCCGCTGCCTTAGAACTCTTGTTGTCGCCACCCTCGAATGGTGGGACGAAGTTCTCCACGTATGGCAGCGATGGGTCGCAACGGACGCCAAAGAAGTTTTGAACGCGTCGCTCGGTCGGGAGTCCGTTGTCATCCCAACCCATCGGGTAGTACACCTCTTTGCCGGTCATGCGCTTATAGCGCGCAACAACATCGGTGTGGGTGTAGCTAAAGACGTGGCCAACGTGGAGTGAGCCCGAGACGGTTGGCGGAGGTGTATCAATCGAGAACACTTGTGACTTCTCAACGTTCCGGTTGAAGTGATAGGTGCCGTTTGACTCCCATTTCTCCGCCCACTTTTCCTCTAGGCCTTCGACACCAACCTTGTCTGGGGCGGTCGCGGGTGCAAGAAAGTTGTTGGCTGAGCCTGAATGGGCATTAGTCACGTGAAAGTCTCCAAAAAACGGGGTCTCTAACAGGTTAACATTGAAAAGAGATTTCCTTACAAGCCAGAAAGCCTTGAATGTATCCCAAGAACACAGAGTCAACTAAAGCCGCGCGCGAGGGTGTAAACCCAAGCCCATCTTTCCCGGCGGTTGAAGAGGGCATTCTTAGCTTCTGGAAGGGCGATGACACGTTCCAGACCTCGATTGACCAGCGAACTGCCGCCAATGCCGAAGAGTTCGTCTTCTATGACGGCCCGCCGTTTGCAAATGGTCTGCCTCATTACGGCCACCTACTGACCGGCTACACCAAAGACATGGTTCCTCGCTTCAAGACCATGCAGGGCTATCGAGTTGAACGTCGCTTTGGTTGGGACACCCACGGGCTTCCGGCCGAGGTCGAAGCCGAGCGCCAGTTGGGCATCTCGGGTCGCCTCGAAATCGAGCGAGTCGGTATCGATAAGTTCAACGATGCCTGCCGCACCTCGGTACTGAAGTACACCAAGGAGTGGGAGCAGTACGTCACCCGCCAAGCCCGCTGGGTCGACTTTGAGAATGACTACAAGACCCTGGACACCGACTACACCGAGAGCGTTCTCTGGGCTTTCAAAGAACTTCACAACAAAGGCCTGGTTTACGAGGGCTTCAAGGTGCTGGCTTACTGCTGGCGCTGTGAGACTCCACTGTCCAATCACGAACTCCGCATGGATGACGAGGTCTACAAGAACCGTCAAGACCAGACCCTGACCGTGACCTTCCCGGTTTCTGAGGGGCAAGAGCTTGCCGGTGTACGACTGCTGGCCTGGACGACCACCCCTTGGACCCTTCCAACCAACTTCGCATTGGCTGTTGGCCCTGAGATCACCTACGTTGTGGTCGCCGCCGGTCCGCTCGGAGCCGGCGACGGCGGCACTGCTGGAACCAAATACCTGCTAGCTAAGAATGTGGCCGGTGGCTATGCCAAGGACCTTGGCTACGAGAGCGCAGAAGACCTCGAGTCTGGTGTCTTGGCGAGCTATTCGGGTAAGGAGCTCGCTGGGCTCAAGTATGAGCGCCTCTTTGACTACTACGCTGACCCTGAGAAATTTGACACCTCAAACGCCTGGACCGTCTTGGTCGATGACTATGTGGGCGATGGAGATGGCACCGGAATTGTTCACCAGGCGCCAGCCTACGGTGAAGACGACCAGCGAGTTTGTCTCGCCGCCGGAATCCCTACCTACATTTCGATCAACGACCGTGGTGAGTTCAACTCGATCATCACCGATTTCGAGGGCCAGCACGTTTTCGAGGCCAACAAGCCAATTTCACAGCACCTGAAGACTGCCGAACGTGTCCTTCGTCAGGCCAGCTATGAGCACTCATACCCGCACTGCTATCGCTGCAAGAGCCCGCTGATCTACAAGGCCGTCTCATCTTGGTTCGTTGAGACCACGAAATTGCGAGACCGCATGCTTGAGCTGAACCAGGAAATCGACTGGACTCCTGACCACACCAAGGATGGGTCCTTCGGTAAGTGGCTAGAGAATGTTCGTGACTGGGCGATTAGCCGAAACCGTTTTTGGGGTGCACCGATTCCGGTCTGGAAGTCGGATGACCCGAACTACCCACGCATCGACGTTTACGGCTCGATGGAAGAGCTGGAACGCGACTTCGGCGTCCGTCCAAGTGACTTCCACCGCCCGGTTATCGATGAACTAACCCGACCAAACCCAGATGACCCAACTGGTATGTCGACAATGCGTCGCGTGCCCGAGGTATTGGACTGCTGGTTTGAATCTGGCTCGATGCCTTTCGCACAGGCACACTATCCATTCGAGAATCAAGAGTGGTTCGAATCGCACAGCCCTGGCGATTTCATCGTCGAATACGTTGGTCAGACACGTGGTTGGTTCTATACCCTGCACGTGTTGTCCACCGCGCTATTCGATCGCCCAGCCTTCAAGTCCGCGGTTTCACACGGCATCATCCTTGGCAATGACGGACAGAAGATGTCTAAGTCACTGCGCAACTACCCGGATGTCAATGAGGTCTTCGACCGCGATGGCGCCGATGCAATGCGCTGGTTCTTGCTCTCGAGCCCGATTCTTCGCGGTGGAAACCTAGTAGTCACCGAGCAGGGCATCCGTGAGGGTGTTCGTCAGTTCTTGTTGCCACTTTGGAACACCTGGTATTTCTTCTCTCTCTATGCAAACGCTTCGGCTTACGAAGCAAAATGGTCGGTCGATAGCCAAGATGTTTTGGATCGCTACCTCCTGTCGAAAACCCGCGATTTGATTGGTGAGGTCGAAGGTCACTTCAACAACTTCGATTCATACTCTGCAGCGGCAACGCTTCGTGATTTTGCCGATGTGCTCACTAACTGGTACGTCCGTCGTTCACGTGACCGCTTCTGGGCCGGTTCTGCCGAGGCCTTTGACACCCTTTACACCGTTCTTGAAATCCTCTGCCGCCTAGCTGCGCCGTTGTTGCCTATGGTTGCCGAAGAAATCTGGAAGGGCCTAACCGGCGGACGCAGTGTTCACCTCGAGAATTGGCCTACAGCCGCAGACCTTCCGCAGGACGGTGCTTTGGTATCGGCCATGGACCAGGTCCGAACCGTCAGTTCGGTTGCGTCAAGCCTCCGTAAGGCCAATAGCCTTCGAGTGCGCCTGCCTTTGGCTAAGTTGACCGTTGTCACCACCAACGCCGGCGCTCTCTCTGAGTTCAGTGAGATCCTCGCCGAGGAGCTTAACGTGAAGAGCGTAGACCTAGTCGAATTGTCACTCGACTCGACTACCGAATTTGGAGTGATCAAGCGCCTCACCGTAAATTCACGCGCCGCTGGCCCGCGAATTGGTAAGCAGGTTCAGGCCGTTATTCAGGCCGCCAAGGCAGGGGACTGGTCGGAGACCGATGGAGTTATCACCGTCGGTGGAATTGGTCTAATCGATGGCGAGTTCACCATCGACTTGGTTGCCAATCTTGCTGAGGGCACCGATGAAACCGCGAACACCGACCACATTGGCATTTTGCCTGGTGGCGGTTTCCTCATCCTCGATGGAGCGGTTACCCCTGAGTTGGCTGCCGAAGGTCTTGCCCGCGATGTTGTTCGCGCAGTTCAGCAGGCCCGCAAGGATGCCGGCTTGGATGTTAGCGACCGAATCAAACTAACCCTTGAGGCCGGCGACGACGTGCTTGCAGCAGTAGGCGAGCACAGCGAATTGGTTAAGTCGGAGACGTTGACACTCGAATTAGAGACAGTCAGCAACACGGCTCTCGAAAACCCGGTTGCCGTTGGTGAAGGCCAGCAGGTTCAAGTGAAGGTGGCTAAGTTTTGAGCGAAGAAACATATTGGGCAGAACGAGCGGCAGAGGTTGAGGCTGCGCTACTGCAGCGTGTGCCCGAAAACAAAATCCGCCCGCGTCTCGACCCAACCCGCCGGTTAGTCGAGCTCCTTGGTGACCCTCAGAAAATCTATCGAATCATCCATGTCACCGGCACAAACGGAAAAACCAGCACTACAAGGTTCATCGAGCGTCTGCTGCGTGAACACGGCTTGCGCACCGGGCGATTCACCAGCCCTCACCTAGTCAAGTTGAATGAGCGCCTGGCCATCGACGGTGAACCGGTTTCAGATGAGGCCCTGGTTGCAGCTTGGCAAGACATTTCGCCAATTGTTGAGATTGTTGATGCCGAATTGGCAGCTGCCGGCGAAGGTCCGCTGACTTTCTTCGAGGTGCTTGCGGTGCTTGGTTTCGCGGTTTTTGCAGATGCTCCGGTAGACGTTCTGGTGCTAGAAGTTGGTATGGGCGGCGAGTGGGATTCCACCAACGTTGCCGACGGCGATGTTGCAGTTTTCGCTCCAATTTCGCTGGACCACACCGATCGCTTGGGTAAGACCATCGAAGAGATTGCCCAGACCAAGTCAGGAATCATCAAACCTGGTTCGTTCGTGGTCAGCTCCGCACAGACCCCAGAGGCTCTGTCGATTTTGAAGGCTAAAGCCGCCGAGACCGGCGAATTCTTCGGCACCTACGGGGCAGATTTCCAGGTCATCGAATCAACTCCAGACTTGCTCGGTCAGAAAGTCACCATTCGCACGCTTGCGGGGGAGTACGGTGACCTAAACCTTCCGGTCCATGGTTTCTATCAGGCTGAAAACGCAGCGCTGGCAATCGCTGCCGTCGAGGCGTTCCTCGGTGGCGGCCAGCAGCGCATCATGGATGACGTCGTCCGCGCCGCCTTTGCCGATTTCTCATCACCAGGTCGACTGCAGGTGGTCTCGCGCGAGCCTCTGACCATTCTCGATGCCGCCCACAACCCGAGCGGTGCCGAGTCTTTGGTCGAGGCGCTCAAAACCAACTTCGGTTCCCCATACGTTGTCGCCGTTATCTCGATCCTTGCGGACAAGGATGCCCGAGGCCTCCTAGAGGCGCTGGATTCATCGGTTGTTGAGTTCATTGTCACTCAGTCGAGTTCGGCACGCGCACTGCCGGCAGAAGAACTAGCTGTTTTGGCTCGAGAGGTCTTTGGAGCCGATCGCGTCAAGGTGCAGGCAAACCCGCAGTGGGCGCTTGCCGAGGCTGCGCTTGCCCTTCCAGCAGACCAAAAGAGCGCCATCCTTGTGACGGGTTCGATCACTTTGGTCGGCGATGTGCTGGCGTTGAAGCAAACAGAAGCGGAGCAAGATGTCTAAGTCAAAGCCGACACGAGTGAGAAACACTTCAACCAAGCGAGCCCTGAGCTCGATCCTGATGGCTTTCGAGTCACTGGTGGTCTTCTTTGCAACCTTGGTTGCATTCGGTACCAAGGCCCTGGGCCCAACCACCGAAAATGCCGCCACCGTCTGGGCGGTTGGCCTATCGCTGGCAGTGTTACTGATTGCCACACCCGCGGTTTTGGGTAAGCCTGGTTCATACGCCTGGGGGTGGGTGCTGCAGATTGCAGTGGTCTTCATCGGCGTTTGGGTTCCGCTGATGTTCGTCGTGGGCGGAATCTTTCTTTGCCTTTGGATTTGGGCGATGGTTGCCGGTGGCACCATCGATAAGGCTCGCGCAGCCTATGAGCGCACACAAGGTCAGAATGGGGTCGTTTCGACTCCGGTAGAGGAGCAGTAAATGTCTGAATCAACACTCGTACTCATCAAGCCGGACGGCGTCAAGCGCAACTTGATCGGCGAAATCATTTCACGCCTCGAAGCAAAGGGGTACGTGGTCGCAGACCTAAAGAAATTCACACCTTCACGTGAATTGCTGGCCGAGCACTACGCAGAGCACGAGGGTAAGCCGTTCTACGAGCCTCTTGTTGAGTTCATGGGCAGCGGAGACGTGGTGGCTATCAAGCTAAACGGCAACCGCGTCATCGAGGGTTTTCGTTCGCTCGCCGGTGCAACCGACCCAACAGTCGCTGCTCCAGGCACCATCCGTGGCGATCTAGGTCGCGACTGGGGTCTCAAGGTTCAGCAGAACTTGGTGCACGGTTCAGACTCACCTGAATCTGCGGCACGTGAGCTGTTGCTCTGGTTCTAAATAGTTACTTCCAGAGCAGTGGCCAGTACGTCCAGAAACGGACGATGATTACCGCAGCCATCAACAGGTCGGTGGTCAACGCCCATAGCCAGGCTCGGTCGTAGGCGCGGTCAAAGAAGGCTACGAACCTCAGCGGCGTATCGATGATGCCTTCTCGGATCAAGAATAGAATCAGCGTCCAGAACATCGGAATCATCGCGACCCAAGCCACCATGCAATAAGGGCAGAGCACGTTGATCACGAATGTGCTCTGAGTCCAGAGCCAAACCACAAACATGAAACCCATGGTCACGCCGGTGGCGAATAGTCGCCAGAACCAGGGTGCAAACTTGGCGCCGGCAAGGATCGCAAAGCCAACCACAATCGGGGCGATGAAGGCTCCGAGGCCGATTAGTGGGTTCGGGAATCCCAGCAGTCTTGCTTGCTCGGTCAGCATGACCGACTTGCATGAGATGAACGGGTTTAGGTCGCAGCTGAGAGTTGCATCAGGGTTGCTGGCAACATGCAGTCGCTCGAGAGTCAGCGTGAATGCTGCGATCCAGCCAAGCGCGCCGGTGAGAATCATGGTCCAGGCGAAACGCTTTGAAGGACTAGGCAGCGATTCCGTCAAGGAGGGGTTTACAACAGTCATGTTCAAAGTATCCCACTTTTTCTTCTCAGAGACTCCATGGTAACCGAGCCCTGTCGGTTGGTGACATTTCACCCGGTTAGTGTCATACTGGAATGAGTTGGCCAGACCACACCTGGCTCAACCCAAAGATTTAGCGAGAACTTTAGCGTTGAAGTCGCGTAAGACCCATCGGGCAGCGAATGCCGCGAAACAAAGCAGCTCGCATTTAGATTTGGTTGTCCGCAAACGCTGGCAACATGGTTTACGCCTACGGGCCTGGTGAGTGTGGCCCAGTCTTAATGGCAGCTTGGAGTGCACCAGAAATGGTGAAAAAAGAAGATTCAAACGTACCTGTCACTGATGACGCAGTAAAAAAGCCCGCACGTAGGGCTTCAGCCAAAAAGGCCCCTGCATCCGTTGAAGAAGTAGTTTCCGCTGCGGAAGCAAAGCCTGCACGCCGAGTGGCCGCGAAAAAGCCCTCTGCAGCCAAGTTGGCAGCTAAGAAGCCGTCAGCTAAAACCGAGTCTGCAAACGTTGATTTCGCAGCCGAACTATCCGCTGGTGTTGGTTCTGCATCGGTTGAAAACGAAAACAACACCAAGGCCGCGGCAAAAAAGTCTCCGGCAAAGCGCGGCGCCAAGAAGGTTGCAGCAGAGGTCGTTGATACCGTTGCTCCGCTAGCGCCCATCTCGGCAACCTCATTGATGTTCATGGCTCCCGACCTACCGACTCCGGTGATCGATGCCAAGCTTGGCCGCCCGGTCGAAGATAAGAGTGAAGACGGTGACAGCCACCGACGCACTCGCACCCGTCGACGTGCCGGTGAAGAAGGCAACATCGATGGTGTTGCACCGAACGCTGTAGTAAAGGTCCGCACACCTCGCGAGCCGAAAGAGCCAAGCAACGAGCCAACCCGTGTCAAGGGGTCCACTCGCCTAGAAGCCAAGAAGCAGCGCCGCCGCGATGGTCGCGATGCTGGCCGCCGCCGTACGGTAATTACCGAATCTGAGTTCCTGGCCCGCCGCGAAGCGGTTGACCGCACCATGGTCGTCCGGTCAAAGGATGGAAAGATCCAAATTGGCGTTCTGGAGGACGGCGTCTTGGTCGAGCACTATGTTGCCAAGGCTTCTGAAGCATCGCTAATTGGCAATGTTTACCTGGGCAAGATTCAGAACGTTCTCCCTTCGATGGAGGCCGCATTCGTTGACATCGGCCGCGGTCGCAACGCAGTTCTCTATTCGGGTGAAGTTGACTGGGAGCTCGCCGAAACCGGTAACCAGCCTCGACGCATCGAATTGGCTTTGAAGTCTGGCGACACCGTTCTAGTTCAGGTCACCAAAGACCCTGTCGGTCAAAAGGGCGCGCGCCTAACCAGCCAGGTTTCGCTACCT
>CANGGL010000031.1 GCA_947453465.1 Microbacteriaceae bacterium
CAACAAGGGCATCCGCGGTTAGTTTTAGGTCAACGCTTCGAGCAAGGGCCCTTAACTTCTGCTCACTGGTCGGCATCAGATGCGTGCGACGCATATCTGCCAATTGAATGCGATGCTCCAAGAATCGAAGAAACTTATAGTGCTCTGCAAACTGAGCAGCTTCCTGACGGCCGACATAACCTGCGATGGTCAGCGCCTCCAGAGCCGAAAGCGTGTCTCGTTGGTGAATGCTTGAGTCAGCCTTGCCATGAACCAGTTGCAACAGCTGAACCGTGAACTCGATGTCGCGAAGTCCGCCTGGGCCAAGCTTGATTTCCTGATTGATTTCATTGGTCGGGATGAACTGCATGACCCGCTCACGCATTTTTTGAGCCGATTCGACGAAGTTCTCTCGACCAGCGGAGGCCCAGACCTTAGGCGAAAGAGCGGCAACATACTCTTCGCCTAGCCCCAAGTCTCCAGCAATTGGGCGAGCCTTTAGAAGAGCCTGGAATTCCCAACTCTCGGCCCATCGCTCGTAGTAGGCGACGTGAGATTCGAGGGTTCGCACCAATGCGCCCGATTTACCCTCGGGCCGGAGATTTGGATCAACCTGCCACAAATCTGGCTCTGCTGCAGTTCCATCCATGGCACGCATCATGCGGGTTGCCAACTTAGTGGCGATTTCAACCGCACGATGGGTCTCTAAAGAATCGGATCCAGACTCGGCCACGTAAATAACATCGACATCGCTAATGTAGTTGAGCTCTCTTGCTCCGCATTTACCCATGCCGATAACAGAGATTCGGGTGTTGTCAACTTCGTCCTGGCTGAACTGACCGTGGTCCTGCGTCAGAACAAGTTCAGCTCTCGCGATGGCGAGACCTGCCTCGATAGCGGCACCAGCTATGTCCGCCAAGGCAGCTGCAACAAGCGGGAGGTCTTGCTGCGGTGCAGATGAGGTCAAATCATAAATTGCGATTTTGAGAAGTTCGTGACGGTACGCTCGGCGAAGCACGTTCCAACTATCTGCCGAGTCGAAGCCGGTTACTAGGACGGGAATCACCTTGTCGGTGATTCTCTTTCGGTATTCATCTGGACCAACGGCAATCGGCTGAGCTGACTCGAAAACGGACAAAGCGTCGGGATTTCTCCTGATGAAATCGGTTAGTGACTTCGAAGCTCCGAGAATCATGCAAAGCCGCACTGCCACATCGTGCTTATGAAGAAGTTTTTTCGCTCGAGCCTTGTCGCGTTCGGCAAAATCAAGCAAAGCGTTCAGTGCCTGGTCGGGATCAGGAGATTGCGCAAGTGCCGCGACGGCTGATCGCCCGGCGTCTCCAACTAATTTGACTAACGCGTCTAGCTTTTGAATCGTGCCACTCAGGTCGACGAATCCATACCTGGCAAACTCTGAAAGCCCAGATGGGCGATCCGCGTAGGCCATGTTTAGAGTGATTCGAGGTTGTGCTTCAACTCGAACGGGGTCACCTGGGCGCGGTATTCGCTCCACTCGCGACGCTTGTTCGCCAAAACGTAGCTGAAGACCTCTTCGCCAAGAGTCTCGGCAGCGAGCTCAGACTCCTCAAGCTTGCGAATAGCGTGATCGAGGCTCTGCGGCAGCGGCTGAATGCCCATCGCACGACGCTCTGCATCGGTCAAGGTCCAGACGTTGTCTTCGCTCTCGGCCGGCAGAGGGTATTCCTCTTCGATGCCCTTCATGCCGGCAGCCAAGATTAGCGCGTAGGCAAGGTACGGGTTAGCCGCCGAGTCGATGGCGCGATATTCGATGCGTGAGCTATTGCCCTTGTCTGGCTTGTAGAACGGCACGCGAATGAGTGATGACCGGTTGTTGTGGCCCCAGCTAACGTAGCTTGGCGCCTCGCCACCGCCCCAGAGTCGCTTGTACGAATTCACATACTGGTTGGTCACTGCTGTGATTTCCGGTGCGTGACGCAATAGACCGGCTATGAAGTGCTTTGCGGTCTTGCTGAGGTGATATTGTGAGCCGGCCTCGAAGAATGCGTTGGTGTCACCTTCGAACAGCGACATGTGCGTGTGCATGCCGGAACCAGGGTGCTGCGTAAAAGGCTTCGGCATGAAGGTGGCGTATACGCCCTGCTCGATGGCTACTTCCTTGATGACAGTTCTGAAGGTCATGATGTTGTCGGCCATGGTCAACGCATCGGCGTAGCGAAGGTCGATTTCATTCTGGCCAGGGCCACCCTCGTGGTGGCTAAACTCAACCGAGATTCCAAGCTGCTCAAGCATGCCAACTGCGCGACGGCGGAAGTCATGCGCGGTGCCGCCCGGGACGTTGTCGAAGTAACCGGCGTTATCAACCGGAATCGGACCTTCTGGACCGATTTGTGATGACTTGAGGAGATAGAACTCGATCTCTGGGTGAATGTAGAAAGAAAATCCGCGGTCCGATGCCTTCGCAAGGGCGCGTCGGAGGACATTTCGAGGGTCAGCCGCGGCTGGTTTGCCATCTGGGGTCTGAATGTCGCAGAACATGCGGGCGGTTGGATCGATTTCTCCACGCCATGGAAGGATCTGGAAAGTACTTGGGTCTGGCATGGCAAGCATGTCTGCCTCATAGGTACGAGCCAAGCCTTCAATGGCCGAACCATCGAAGCCCAAACCTTCGGCGAATGCGCCTTCAACCTCTGCCGGAGCAATGGCGACCGACTTCAACGTGCCGGCTACATCGGTGAACCAAAGACGCACAAACTTGACGCCTCGCTCCTCAATAGTGCGCAGGACGAAGTCGGTTTGCTTATCCATCGAATATTCCTATCTCTACCTGCTACTAGGCTAATGGTTATGCCTAAAGTTCGCTTAGCAATGGCCCAGACAAACCCAATAGTTGGAGACATTTCTGGGAATCTTGCGCAGACCATCGCCGCTATTGATAGTGCAGCAGCGCTTGGTGCAAATTTGGTGGTTTTTGGTGAAATGAACCTCACCGGCTACCCAATCGAAGACTTGGCTGCGCGCGAGAGTTTCATCACTGCTGCGGAGCTGGCTGTCGCAGACCTTGCCAAACATCTCCAGGATGGTAAGTATGCCGATCTTGCCGTAGTCATCGGACACCCTTCGCGTGCAGAGCTCAAAAAGGGCTGGTCCATCGCTCACAACTCGGCAACCGCGATCATCGGTGGTCAGATTACCGGCAGATACGCCAAGCATCACCTGCCGAACTATTCCGTGTTTGATGAGTATCGAAACTTTGTACCTGGAAACAGCACGTTTTCCTTCGAGTTTCAGGGAATGAGATTTTCGGTACTAATCTGTGAAGACATTTGGCAGGATGGCGGACCTGTCGCCGAACTGAGTGCTCTAGACACCGATGTGACTCTGGTTCTAAACGGTTCTCCCTTTGAAGTGTCCAAAGACGATGTCAGGCTCAAGCTTGTCGTGGACCTAGCCAAGGCACAAGGCACCGCAGTCGCATATGTCAACTTAGTTGGCGGTCAAGATGACCTGGTTTTCGACGGTAACAGCATCTTCGTCGACTCAACTGGCGGATTGATCGCGCGAGCGGATCAATTTGCAACTGACCTAACCATCGTTGAAATCCTTGACAAGGCGACAGCAATCTCCCAAGCGACTAGCCCCCTCGCTCAGGCGCCGGATTTGGAGCAGGTCTGGAATGCCCTGGTCCTTGGTCTTCGCGACTATGTAGCTAAGAATGGTTTCAAATCTGTGGTTCTGGGCCTCAGCGGAGGCATCGACTCTGCAGTGTGTGCTGCCATCGCGGCGGATGCCATCGGTGCAGAGAATGTATTCGGGGTTTCGATGCCGAGTATCTACTCCTCTGACCACTCGAGGTCAGATGCCGAAGACCTGGCACATCGCATCGGCTGCCACTACCGAACCGAGGCAATCGGCAAGCTTGTCGACGCCTTCGAAACCCAAATGGACCTCGGAGGATTAGCCTCAGAAAATCTACAAGCGCGCATGCGTGGCGTCATTCTCATGGCGCTGAGCAACGCCGAAGGTCACCTAACCCTCACCACGGGGAATAAGACCGAACTTGCCGTTGGCTACAGCACTATCTATGGAGATTCAGTCGGAGGCTTCGCCCCGATCAAGGACGTCGAGAAAACAATGGTTTGGAAGTTGGCAAACTGGCGCAACGACCTGGCCACTGCGAAGAGAGAGACTCCCCCGATTCCGGAAAACTCGATCAGTAAGCCTCCTTCAGCTGAGCTTCGACCGGACCAGGTCGATCAAGACAGCCTGCCGGAATACGAAGTTCTCGATGCGCTTCTAGACGCCTATGTTGAAAGACGCCTTGGACGGGTTCAGATCATCGCCGAGGGCTTCGATGCACAGATGGTGGACCGCATAATAGGTCTAGTGGATCGCGCAGAATGGAAGCGTCGTCAAGGCGCAATTGGCCCGAAGATTACCGGAATGGCATTTGGTAGAGACCGGCGCCTTCCGATTACCAACAAGTTCAGATAAGAAACAGGAGCAAAATTATGGCAGCAGACAAGTTGATTTCAAGTGGTGGCCCTTGGGAGTCAGTCATCGGATACTCACGCGCAACCGTAGCAGGCGATTACGTTCACGTATCGGGCTCCACTGCAACCGTTGATGGCAAACTTCAGCACGAGGGTGACGCATACGGCCAGACTCTAGTGGCCCTCAATGAAGTGATTGCCGCTGCTTTGGCGCAAGTTGGTTATTCGCTCGCCGACGTAGTGCGCTCGCGCGTTTACATGTCGAATGCAGCAGACATGGA
The DNA here is from genome assembly GCA_947453465.1 of Microbacteriaceae bacterium. Classification (GTDB taxonomy): domain Bacteria; phylum Actinomycetota; class Actinomycetes; order Actinomycetales; family Microbacteriaceae; genus Rhodoluna. The sequence goes on from CANGGL010000031.1 coordinate 4,733, forward strand.
TGCTGTCGGCAAGGCACACGGTGAAGTCTTTGGTGATATTCGACCTGCGGCAACGATGCTTGCCGGAATCCAGTTCATCAACCCGGCAATGCTGGTAGAAATCGAAGTGGATGCCTGGAAGCGCGCCTAATGACTGAAGTCATTTCGCCCAAAAAGGTGAGAGCAACTCATCTCGCCGAATTCAAGCGTGCAGGTCAAAAATTTGCTTGCCTAACCAGTTATGACCAGTTGACTGCCGCCATCTTCGATGAGGCCGGGGTTGACGTGATTCTGGTGGGCGATTCTGCCGCTGATAACTCTCTCGGCTACTCGAGCACGCTGCCAATCACGGTCGAGGAAATGATTCCATTCGGGCGTGCCGTCGCTTCTGCGTCCAGTCGCGCGCTTGTGGTGGTTGACATGCCATTTGGATCCTATGAGGTTAGCGCCGACCAGGCACTCGAGAACGCCATAAAGATTATGAAGCTAACCGGCGCTGACGCAGTGAAACTCGAGGGTGGTGTTCGCAGCCAAGAGCAGATCAAGGCAATTACGACCGCAGGCATTCCAGTAATGGGCCACATTGGCTTCACGCCTCAGAGCGTCAACAACCTAGGCGGTTTTAAAGTTCAGGGCCGCGGTGAAGGCGCAGATCAGCTACTGAAAGACGCGCATGCTGTAGAAGCCGCTGGGGCTTTTGCAGTTGTTCTTGAACTTGTTCCTGCCGAAGTCGCTCGCGTAGCTACCGAAAAGCTGTCAATCGCAACCATCGGCATCGGCGCAGGGCCAAACACCGACGGTCAGATTTTGGTTTGGACAGATTTTGCCGGCCTGTCTCACCACAAACCTAAGAAGTTCGTCAAGCAATACCTGCAGATGCGCAGTGCGCTGCTCGAAGCTGCAAAGTCATACAAGTCTGAGGTCGAAAACGGCACCTTCCCTGAACCTGAGCGCTCTTTCGAAGGCTAAGCACCGGATTCGTCTTCCTTAGACCAGCCTGCACTACGCTCGCTGATTTGCCTTAAGGCGTTGGCCGCCTCTTCGCGGGTTTTAAAAGGTCCGACACGATAAGAGGCGGCCGACTTCAAGCCGACTTCGACGGCCATCTTCTTGAGGTTGAACCAGAACTCCACATTCTCGTCTTTTTCCGAATACGCGCTTGTCATGTCCCGAGCATAGCTTGACCGCGAAATAGACTTAGAACATGCCTCGCGACGCCACCGGACACCTAACCATTGGAAGAGTTTCAGGCCCTCGTGAAGTTCCAGGTTTTATTACGCGTCCCGAGTACGTTGGCAAGGCCGCACCCACGCCATTCACCGGCTCCAACGTCAAGACACCCGAGCAGGTTGAGAAGATTCGCGCAGCCGGCAAAATAGCGGCAAGAGCAATTCAGCTGGTCGGCGAGGCCTGCAAACCAGGCGTCACCACGGATGAACTTGACAGAATTGGTCACGAGTTCGTTATTTCACAGGGCGCCTATCCCTCGACTCTTGGCTACCGCGGTTTTCCAAAGTCGTTATGCAGTTCAATCAATGAAGTGATCTGCCACGGAATCCCTGACGATACCGTCCTTATCGATGGCGACATCATCAACATAGACATCACGGCGTTCAAGGATGGTTTTCATGGCGATAGCAATGTGACCTTCATCGTCGGCCAAGCTAAGCCAGAAGTTGAGCTGCTCGTCGAGCGCACTCATGAGGCACTCATGCGCGGTATCAATGCGGCTCTACCAGGCCGTTCGGTGAACATCATTGGTCGAGCAATCGAAACCTATGCCAAGCGCTTCAACTATGGCGTCGTTCGAGACTTTACCGGCCACGGCGTGGGTGAGGCCTTCCACTCGGGTCTCGTCATCCCCCACTATGACTCGGCCCCACACTATGCCGATGAAATCAAGGTAGGCATGGTCTTCACCATCGAACCAATGCTTACCCTCGGCACACACGAGTGGGAAATGTGGACTGACGACTGGACTGTTGTTACCAAAGATCGAAGCATCACAGCGCAGTTTGAACACACCATCTTCATCACCGAAGATGGCCCAGAAATTTTGACCCTCGCTTAGCAGAGAGATTCACACTATGGCTAAAACAGCAATTGGCATCGACATCGGCGGCACCGGCATCAAGGGTGCAATTGTGGATGTAAAGAACGGCACACTCGTTGGTGACCGCGTTCGTTACGAGACTCCGGCCGGGGGTCACCCGCAGGACATCGCCGTTGTTGTCGCGAAGGTAGTTCGAGATCTAAAGCCGGCAAGGGCCACCCTTCCGGTTGGCGTGTGCTTCCCCGCGGTGGTCCAGCACGGTCGAACCATGTCGGCCGCCAACGTCTCTCAAGAATGGATTGGACTCGATGCGGATGGCCTATTCGAGGAAACCCTTCAGCGCCACGTACACGTTTTGAACGACGCAGACGCAGCGGGTGTCGCTGAGATGAAGTTTGGTGCTGGTAAGAAGCGCAAGGGGCTCGTGCTGATGACGACCCTGGGAACCGGAATCGGGACGGCGCTTTTCATCAATGGCGAATTGGTGCCAAACGCTGAGCTCGGCCACCTTGAGATCGATGGGGTGGATTACGAGACCAAGGCCTCATTCTCTGCGAAGGAACGTGAAAACCTTGACTGGAATCAATGGGCCGAACGTCTGCAAAAGTACTACGGCACCTTGGAAAAACTCTTCAGCCCAGACCTCATCATCGTCGGTGGCGGGATCAGCAAGCAGTGGGAAGAGTTCTTGCCCAAGCTCAAGCTGAATGCCGAGATTCTGCCCGCTCAGAAGCGCAATAATGCAGGAATTCTCGGTGCGGCCGCCTTGGCCTGGAAGCACTCAGACGATTAGAAGTGGATGGGCCGGCTGATACGCCGGGTTTTGTCCCTGTTTCCAGGTGACGGTCATCTATCTAGGAATGCCGTTGCCGACACCCTCAAGCGGTCTACCCGAAGACTAGAGCGAGCAGCTCTATGCGCCTTCTGTCTGACCTTGCTCCAAACGAGGTTTACATAGCCGAGATGCTCACGCACCCCGCTGGTGGTCTCTTACACCACCGTTTCACCCTTACCGCTTGCGCGGCGGTTTACTTTCTGTTGCACTATCTCGCAGGTTGCCCTGGGTGGCTGTTAGCCACCGTCTTGCTCTATGGAGCCCGGACGTTCCTCGTCATTTCTGCCGCGACCGTCTTGCCGACCCATCCACCTCAAGAATACGCGTTGATTTAGGCATGGGGTATCGTTCGTGCAGGCGGAAGGTGAGGCGGTTGTCGACCTTATAGGTGAGAAGTTGCGTTCACGGCGATTACCTCGGCCGCTTCGTCTCCCCAAAAGCGCAATATGGAGACCGAACACGGGGCAATCTGTGGACGCCAATATGCAGAAATTCCAGCGTCAAAAGCTGCACGGATCAACCCACGGATCGGCATCACGTGCGAAACGACGACGACCGTACGGCCTTGGTTCTCTTCAAGAATCGTGGTCAACGCGTTCTTAACACGCGCATCAAAAACCTCAAGAGACTCTCCATTTGGCGGCGAGACCGTCCACGAGCCACGCCAATTTGCAAATTCATCCGGCCATTTCGACATAACTTCTGAGTTAGTGTGCCCGTCCCAATCACCAAATGAAATTTCAGCGATGTCCTGATTCACGTTGACACCCAATCCAAGTTCATTTGCAAGGATGTGAGCCGTGTCCAGCGTGCGCTGAATCGGAGACGACACGATTGCAGACACCGGTGGGAGGTGTGACCACGCGCCGGAATTTCCGATCTGCGCGACGGCCTTGGCAGCCTTATGAGCGTCAGCCCTGCCTAATTCGGATAGCCCAGGGTTCTCGCCACCGCTGCCAGAGATTCGCTTGCTCTCGGTGAGGTGGGTGCGGCCATGGCGCACCAGAATGACCGTGGTTAGGGGTTTTGAGATGGATCCCGGTGCCCTAACCGAACTAGGCCTCTCCTGATTAAATTCAGCTACCGGAGACCGTGGTGCGGTCTCCGCGAATGATACGACTGCGTCTCCCTGCTCATCCATGGCCTTGTTTGCCAAAGCATCGGCACGCGAGTTCTCTTCGCGAGGAATCCACTGCCAGCGAACTTGCCTGCCAGCGACCAGTTTCTGTACTCGGGCGCCAAGCTGCTGCATGTCTGGGTGCTTGATCTTCCAGCGACCAGCCATCTGTTCGATGACCAGTTTGCTATCCATACGAACCAAGACTCGCGCCTCGGGGTTAAGACCGTAGGCGCCCTCTAAACCGGAAACCAACGCGATGTACTCGGCAACGTTGTTCGTCGCGATTCCGATGAACTTTGAAATCTCTAGGACCACTTCACCAGTGTCGGCATCAATCACGCAGGCGCCCGACCCAGCTAGACCAGGATTGCCACGTGAACCGCCATCGGCCTCGATTATGAGATTCGCCGGCTTCCTCATCGAACTAAGATCGCCTGGCATTCCGGACAGGTCGCAATTTCATCGCGAGCCAAGGCCGTGACTTCGTTCAGTGCGCTTGCCCCGAGGCTAATTCGGCAGGCGCCACATTCACGACCGAGAAGTCGGGCAACGGGTACTCCGCGGCTCGCCTTTTTTTCATAAAGCTCAAATAGTTCAGCCGGGATTCTCGCTACCTGCTGAGCTCGGTCATTAGCCATCAAATCAAGACCTGATCTCAGCTTCATGATTTCGGTTTCATTCGCGGCCTCGCCCGAAGAAAGTTCTTCATCAACGGAAGTCTTATCCGTTGAGGCCGTCTTATAGGCGGCCCTCGCCATCTCTTGCTGGTCAAGAATGGCTAGTTCGATGTCCTCAAGATCAGACTTGCGTCGCGCCAGGGAAGCCAACTCGCTTTGAATGCCCTGCGCATCCTTTGAGTTGTTGGTACTGTTCAAGCGTTGCTCATCCTTCAGGATGCGCTGTTCGACGAGCGATAGGTCAGCCTCCGAGCGCTTCAATTCAAGCTCTACACTGTCTAGCGCGTTGCGGGCGTTGATTAGCTTGGCTGCCAAATCACGTTGAATTGTGCGAAGTTCTGAAAACTGTGCACCACTTGAAAGGTTGTTGATTGCGCTCTTCGAGCGAGCAATCTCCTGATCCAGGTTCGTCAAGCTGAGCAGATCTGCCTGCTGGGTTTCGGTTGCCTTCATTTGATGCCTTCTTTAGTTAGAACTACTGCGTTACTGCGAAGTCCCAAGGGTCGGTGCGAAGCTCGCTCGCAATCACTTGTAACGAAGCAAATCTACCGCGAATGTCTTCTGCCGCGTATTCCAGCCACATCCATTCAGCAGCCCAGTGGGAGATGTCAATCACTGAAAACCTTCGGCCAGCGGCCTTAGCCAACTCCAAAACCTCTTGAACCGGGTGATGCCTTAGGTCTGAGGTGATGTAGACATCGGCACCTGACTCATAGGCAATCTGCATAAATGAGTCCCCGGCACCACCGCACAGCGCAACCGCGCCCACTTCTGATTCGAATGAGCCCGCTACCCTGACACCAGTCGCCGTTGGCGGTACGACCTTGGCGATTCGCTTGGCAAACTCACCTAGCGACATAGGAGTAGGCAACTCACCTAGCCTTCCGTGACCGATGGCCTCACCGGCTGAAACCAAAGGCACTGCATTGATCAAGCCAAATGCATCCGCGAGAGCGGCCGAAACACCTCGTGCAACAATGTCTGCATTGGTGTGCGCTGCATAAATGGCCACATTCGATCGAATTGCTTTTGCAAGAATTGAGCCCTTTGAAGTCTCCTCGGCCAAATTAGTGACCCCCTTCAAAAGCAGCGGGTGATGGGCCAAAATCAGGTCAAAACCACCATCGATGGCCTCGTCGAGAACCTCATGAGTTACATCAACCGCGAGTAGAACTCGAGAAATACGCGCCCTAGAGTCACCACTCACCAGGCCCGGTGCATCCCATGAATCCGCGCCAGAAACCGGCCATAACTCATCAAACGTCGAAAGTAGTTCTGCTAGTTGAACGGCCATTAGTCGATATCTCCCATCACGTTATTCAAATCATTCCTACGTGCTTCAATCTGAAGCACCTCTGCCTCTTGCCGCTTGATTCGCGGAATGCCTCCGAATACCGGCAAGAGCAGGCCGATTGCGAAGGCAATGACCACGCCGAAATTACTCTGAGACCAGAATTCGCGGTTCGAGGCATAATCCGACAGGTAACCAAGCCATTGGAACTCGACCAGCTCGCTGCGCAACAAACCCCAACCGATCGCTACCGCAACCACCCAACCGCAAAGGTTCAGAACATTAACAGCCCGATAGAACCCGTATGAACGGCTCAGCGAAACCTCGTGATAGGCGATTCTGCGGATCAAGACATCGCTGATGAAGATGCCCGACCAAGCTGCGACCGGAACAGCGATCACCAGGGCATAACCCTGAAGATTGAACCAGAAACCAGCGGAGCCGAGACGCGAGAAACCGAAGATGGCCAGGCCAACAGCAACGAAGGCAAGGATCGGAGTTGCTAGGGAAACCTTGATCTTTAGTCGGATTGACTCAAAACTTAGGCTCGATGATCTGAGTGACATAGCGATTGAGGTGACCAAGGTCAGGACAAGAGAAGCCTGAGCGGCGATGCCAAGCGGGGTCAAGCCATCCGAGCCGGCGATGAGTGCGTTGAATGTACTGCCGAAGTGGCGACTTGAGGTATCAGAGAAAATAATGAGCCCTAGGGCCGCCAAGCCTGTGGGCACCAAGCCAAGCGACAACAAGGCCCAGGTGACAACTCTCCAGCCGCGAACCTTGACGGGTAAGCCACTTGCGTAATCCGCGGAAGCCGAGGACCAGGCCAAGCCAAAGACGGCAAACACGACGACCGCCGCTCCTAATGCCCTCAACCAGGATCCCTGCTCTGTGAAGGACTGGTTGAATCCTGAGGCAGATATGCGCACGCTTGACACTGTTAGAGCGACTGTGACGCCAACAACGCCGCTGAGTCTTTGCGCCCAAACCAGAGTTTTGCCACCAAGGGAAGAAAGGACTACGGCTGAGGTCACGATGATGCCCAGAACCGCAACTGAAATCCAAGAGATGGTAGTTGCAACTCCCGAGATAGAACCCGCCGACCCATAACTTTGAGCGATTAATAGGTATCCCAGGAAGACCAAGACCACAAGCCAAAACAGACGACTCAAAACCAAAACGGTGGCAGGCGCCAGATTTCCCAACACGCCAAATGCGGCTCTTGACAATACGAGGGTGGGCAGAGAGCTGCGCTTTCCGGCGATCGCACCAATTGCAACTACTCCAGCTGACACGAAAAGTCCAAGCGCCGCGGCGACCAAGGATTGCGAAAAAGTTAGGCCCAGGCTCTGAAGCCAAAGCGCTATGCCGAACGGCAGAAGCGACCCCGAGATAGTTAGCCAAACCCAGAACTGCGATGAGGATGAATCCTTGGCGTTGCGCTTATTGGGTACAACGACCGTGACCTCAACCAATTCTGGAGTCGAAACCTGCTCAACCAACTCTGGAGTCGAAACCTGCTCAACCAACTCTGGAGCTGACTCGTAAAGCAACTCATCTGCGGCGGTTGCATCCTGCTCCTCGGAGGAAATCGTCGGATCGGCGAGGGTAACGACAGGCGCTTCCTCAGCCTGCGGAACGGTCGCGACGGGTAGCTCGACCACCTCAGCCTGAGCCTCGCGTTCGCTCTGAGCCACACGCCACGCGTGCAGTTCCGACTTGTCGGTTTCACGAAGTTGAGCTTGAGCCTCGAGGATTTGCATCGCGGCTAGGACTCCACCACCGTCACGCTTTGCGGCTTCGAGAACTTCCTGGAGTTCCTGATCCCCCAGGGCTCGTGGAGTTGGCGGCAAGAACTGTGATGAATCCATAGGTAAATAGTAATGCCGGGGTGCTTGCGCACCCCGGCATTTACCGTTTGTGGGCCCTACCGGGATCGAACCGATGACATCCACGGTGTAAGCGTGGCGCTCTACCAGCTGAGCTAAAGGCCCCTCTTTCGAGGGCTGCGGCGAACCGCAACCAGAAAATCTTATAACACCTTGAGCGTTATTGACTAATCGACTAGAGCGACGCCAATGCGCGGTCGTACTCACTTAGGCTTCTTGCCTGACCAGGGGCGGTAACAAACTTGGCAACGAGTTCGCCGTCCTTGTTTACTACAAAGGTCGCGCGGTTCGAGATACCAGCATCCTCTAGGAACACACCGTAGGCCTTGGCAACTGCACCGTGGGGCCAGAAGTCGGCGAGAACAGAGAACTTGTAGCCCTCGTGCTCGGCAAATTGCTTCTGTACGAACTTTGAATCTACCGAAATAGCCAAGAGCTCAACGTTTTCGTTTTCAAACTTTGCGAAGTTGTCGCGGATCTCGCACAGTTCACCGGTGCAGATGCCCGAGAAAGATAACGGGTAGAACACGATAACGACTGGCTTCTTGCCACGGAAGTCACTCAACTTCACGTTTTGGCCAAACTGATTTACGAGTTCGAAGTCTGGTGCGTGGTCGCCGATGATTAGGTCCATTGATTTTTCCGTTCTACAAAAAATGTGTCGAGTCTTTTCACTCCTGAACTAGCAAAACATACAAATGCTTCCCCATGTCGTCATAAACTCTTATGAGGCTTTACCAAAGCTTTTCGTTAATCTTTGTCCATCCCCCACGAAAGAGGATGTCGTTGTCAATTAACAACCAGGATGCATTCGCGGTCAACACCCCAGACCTTGACCCGCAGGAAACCAGCGAGTGGATTGAGTCACTAGACGCAATCGCCCGCGTTCATGGTCGCGGTCGAGCCCGCGAAATCATGATGAACCTGCTGCGTCGGTCCCACGAACTGCAGTTGAATGTGCCGATGGTTCAAACCACCGACTATTTGAACACCATCGCCCCTGAGAACGAGGCAGAGTTCCCTGGCGACGAAAAGATTGAACGCACCTATCGCGCATGGATGCGTTGGAACGCCGCGATGCTCGTGCACCGCGCTCAGCGCCCTGGGATCGGTGTCGGTGGCCACATCTCAACCTTTGCGTCTTCGGCATCGCTGTATGAGGTGGGGTTCAACCACTTCTTCAAAGGTCAGAACCACGCGTCGGGCGGCGACCAGATCTTCATTCAGGGCCACGCCTCCCCTGGCCCATACGCTCGTGCCTTCTTGGAAGGCCGCCTAAGCCCAGAGCAACTTGACGGTTTCCGTCAGGAGAAGTCGCACGTTGGTGGCGGTCTATCGTCTTACCCACACCCTCGTCTCATGCCGGATTTCTGGCAGTTCCCTACCGTTTCGATGGGCATCGGACCGATCAACGCGATTTACCAGGCTCAGTTCAACCGCTACCTTGCCGGTCGTGGCTTCAAGGACACTTCAGAGCAGCACGTTTGGGCCTATCTTGGCGATGGCGAGCTCGACGAGGTTGAATCACGCGGTGCACTCCAGCTAGCCGCAAACGACAAGCTCGACAACCTTACGTTCGTCGTGAACTGCAACCTCCAGCGTTTGGATGGTCCGGTTCGCGGCAACGGAAAGATCATCCAGGAACTGGAGAGCTTCTTCCGCGGTGCCGGCTGGAACGTAATCAAGGTAGTTTGGGGTCGCGAATGGGACACCCTTCTAAAGAATGACGTTGATGGCGCGCTTGTTGAGCTAATGAATAAGACCCCGGATGGCGACTACCAGACCTACAAAACCGAAGATGGCGCTTTCGTGCGCGAAAACTTCTTTGGACGGGACCCACGCACCGCAAAGTTAGTCGAGCACCTAACCGACGAAGAAATTTGGGGTCTCAAGCGTGGCGGCCACGACTACAAGAAGGTCTACGCAGCCTACAAGGCGGCTCTCGAGCACAAGGGCCAGCCAACCGTCATCCTCGCAAAAACCATCAAGGGCTTCACCCTGGGCAAATCATTTGAGGGTCGCAACGCAACCCACCAGATGAAGAAGATGACCCTGGACAACCTAAAGGGCTTCCGCGACGAGCTGCACATCCCAATCACGGATGCCCAGCTTGAGGAAAACCCTTACCAGCCGCCTTACTTCCACCCTGGTCAGGATGCGCCTGAAATTCAATACATGCACGAGCGTCGTCGCGAGCTTGGCGGATACCTGCCGGAACGCCGGAGCAAGTATGTGGACTTCAAGCTTCCAGAGGAAAGCACCTACAAGGTTGCCAAGGGTGGTTCGGGTACTCAAGAAGTAGCCACCACCATGGCCTTCGTACGACTACTCAAGGACCTATTCAAGTCACCAGAGTTCGGCGAAAGAATCGTCCCGATCATCCCGGACGAGGCTCGCACTTTCGGAATGGACGCGTTCTTCCCGACCGCAAAGATCTACAACCCTAATGGTCAGCACTATATCTCGGTTGACCGCGAATTGCTGCTCAACTACAAGGAGAGCACCTCGGGCCAGATTTTGCACACCGGCATCAATGAAGCCGGCTCGGTTGCAGGCTTCACTGCCGTCGCAACGAGTTATGCAACGCAGGGTCAGGCCATGATCCCGTTCTACGTCTTCTATTCGATGTTCGGTTTCCAGCGAACCGCTGACTCGATCTGGGCGGCAACCGACCAGCTGTCACGCGGATTCATGATTGGTGCTACCGCTGGCCGCACGACACTTACCGGAGAAGGTCTGCAGCACGCCGATGGTCACTCACCATTGCTTGCCTCTACCAACACCGGCGTTATTGCCTACGACCCGGCCTACGGCTACGAGATCGGCCACATCATCCGTGGTGGTATCGAGCGCATGTATGGCGGAAACCACGTCGATCCAAACGTGATTTACTACATCACCGTGTACAACGAGCCTTATGTTCAGCCAGCTGAACCTGAGAACGTCGATGTTGATGGCATTTTGCGAGGCATTCACAAGATCAGCACCAACGAGCGCGGTGGCCGCAAGGCACAGATTCTTGCCTCCGGTGTCGCTGTCCCTTGGGCGCACGAAGCACAGCGCCTCCTGCAGGATGACTGGGGTGTATCGGCGGACATCTGGTCAGTTACCTCTTGGACAGAGTTGCGCCGCGACGGCCTAGCTCGCGACGAGCGCCAATTCCTTTACCCGAACGAGCAGGTTGCTCCGGCTTACCTGACTAGCAAACTTCAGGGCTCTGACGGACCGTTCTTGGCGGTCAGCGACTACATGCACGCTGTACAGGATCAGATCCGACCTTGGGTTCCGGGAGACTTCGCGACCCTTGGAGCCGACGGATTCGGATTCTCAGATACCCGTGCTGCCGCTCGACGCTTCTTCAAGATCGACGGGCCTTCGATTGTTGTCCGCGTGCTAGAGCAACTAGTTGCGCGTGGCGAGATGGACCCTTCGGTTCCTCAGCAGGCAATCGACCGTTACCAGCTACACGACGTCAAGGCAGGCACCTCAGGAAACGCCGGTGGCGACAGCTAAACCGGCCACCCTCGATTGGCTTAAATCGATATCAGGCGAGCTAGCGACGACCACCCTCAACCGGTTGGACGACCTACTCCCCTGGTATCGAGACATGCCTGCATCGAGAAGGTCATCCGTTGGCTTAGTTGCCCAAGCTGGCATTTCCTCGTTTGTTGCCTGGTATCGCGACCCTAAGTCGCAGCCATGGGTTGCCGCCGATGTGTTTGGTACGGCACCGCGTGAGTTGCTTCGTTCGATTTCACTTCAGGAAACCCTGCAGCTCATCCGTGTGGTGGTGCAGGTAGTTGAAGATCGAGTCGTTGAAC
>CANGGL010000032.1 GCA_947453465.1 Microbacteriaceae bacterium
GGAACCGAAATATTCACACTTCAATGTGTGCTTTCGAAACATAACTCAATAGTGTTTCGGCGGCCATAGCGGAGGGGAAACGCCTGGTAACATTCCGAACCCAGAAGCTAAGACCTCCTGCGCCGATGGTACTGCAAAGGTGACTTTGTGGGAGAGTAGGACACCGCCGGACTTAATTTAACAGAATAGCCACCCCTTTTTGGGGTGGCTATTCTGGTTTAACCATGATTTGAGCAGTTTGTCATGCATGAAAACCTAATTACTGTAAGGTTTTCATTGATAAAGGAGCAACATTGCAACTCTCAGACCTGACAAAATCTAAACATCGGTGGATGTTATGGGGCACACTAGCCTCACTTTCGGCTTTTCCAGCGATGGCCACCGACCTCTACCTGCCAGGATTCCCTGCCGTCGCGCAGCAGTTTGCGGTGACCACCTACGATGTTCAACTGACACTCTCATCATTCTTTTATGGGATGGCAATCGGCCAACTGGTCTGGGGAGCGGCATCTGACCGCTTGGGTCGCAAGTTGCCAACAATTCTGGGCATTAGTTTGTTCGTGCTCGGTTCTATCGCTTGTGCCTTAGCCCCAAACCTCTGGTTCTTAGTAATCGCGCGATTCATCCAAGCGCTGGGTGGTGCGGCGGCCATGACCATCGTGCGGGCGATTGTTCGGGATTTGTTTACCGGCGAGGAGATGGCCAGAACGATGTCCGCGGTCATGTCCATTTTCATGATTGCGCCAATCTTGGCTCCGTCGATTGGCGCTTTGATTCTGCAATTCGGTCAATGGAACTGGATCTTCATCGTCTTGGCTGTGTTTGGTGTCGGGGCAATCATTAACTTCACCCGATTGCCAGAAACCCTGCCGGTTGAGCAGCGTCAGCGATACGACATTGGCCAGGTGATGACGGCATATGGGGAGATTCTGAAGACCTCGGAGTTCCGTTACGCCGTTATCCAAGCGGCCTCGGCTTCGCTGATGCTGTTCACCTATGTCTCACTGATTCCATCGGTGTTGATGGTTGAATTTGGCGCCACGCCCGCTCAATTTGGCATCTTCTTCGGTATCAATTCGCTGAGTTTGGTTGCCGGTTCACAAATCAACCGCCGCATTCTCAAGAAGCTCAAGGTGAATGTGGCGCTTCGCAACATGGTCAGTTTTCAGGCAGTCATGGCAATCGCGCTCTTTGCTTTGGCGCATGTCTACCCGGTGATCTGGGTAGTGCTGCCAATGCTTATGCTGACTATCGGCGCCAACCCGTCAATTGCGGGCAACAGCGCAACGTTAGCGATGGCCCCATTTGCCAAGTCCGCAGCTCAGGCCTCTGCCATGGTCGGTTTGATTCAAGGCATCAGCTCGGCTTCGGTCGCTGCAATTGCGGCCGTGGTGCCCGGGGAACCCTTGGCTAAAATGACCACGATGATGTTGATCATTGCCGGCCTCTCGAGCGCAATCTTGATTATGCGTGAGCGCAAACTAAAGCGCACCGTCAGGGCTGCTATCCCCACGTTGCCCGCTTAACTCGAGGCGCGGTCGCCTGAGTTTGTGCGCCACAGACAATGTGGTCTAACTATGGCTTCAGCGGCAGTTCGACCAGCGGATTGAGCCGCACCTGACGCACGAAGTCTGATTCACCGCGCTCCCATTCGAGTGCGGTTGCGAACTGAACGTTTACCTCGCGGCCAAGAATTTCCTCGGCTTTTGCAGCGGCTCTCGATGCTTCGATACGGCTAACGTTGCCAACCAACAAAAGGTCGACTTCTTTAGGTGCGGCCTCGGTCTGTCTTGAAAGTCGGGCGGCCCAGGCGCCAAACAGGTAGGCGTGCTCGATGCCGTCGAGCGGCAGCAGTAGTGGAGGTAGAACAGCAGCAGGTCCATAGCTAAAGGCAATAATCTGGCTCACCGAGTCAAAGAGTAGGTGCAGCTTATTGGCCTGGATAAACCTCGCGCGACCAACGGTCTTTTGAATCACCAGTTGGCCATCGAGCAGGCGGTCTACCTCACGCATCGCCGTGGGCAGGCTGGTGCCAGCGAATTCGGCGAGGTGCGTAATCGTAAAAAGCTCGTCAGGGTTCATGAATAGTTCAGCAAGAATCAAGCCCTGAGCGTCGCTTTTGAGCAGCGGTGACAGTTTAGCGGCGGCAACTTTCATACAAGCAAGTCTAAGTTGGATATATTGAAAGTTAAACCATTTCGATTTACGTTTTCGGCATTTACACTTGAATGGTTGCCGGCAGCGGCGATACATCGGGTGATACTTTACTCACTAATTTTTGATCGACAGGATGAAGCATTGACTAAGCCAGTTGTACTAATCGCCGAAGAACTTTCACCGGCCACCGTAGAGGCGCTTGGCCCAGACTTTGACGTAGTCAATGTTGACGGTACCGACCGCCCGGCCCTGCTTGCTGCTCTAGCTAAGGCAGACGCCATCCTGGTTCGTTCGGCAACTCAAGTTGATGCTGAAGCCATCGCGGCGGCACCAAAGCTTAAGGTTGTCGCCCGTGCGGGTGTTGGTCTAGACAACGTAGACATCAAGGCTGCCACCGCCGCCGGTGTCATGGTGGTCAACGCCCCAACTTCAAACGTGGTTTCGGCCGCCGAGCTGGCCATCGCGCAGATGCTTGGTCTTGCTCGTCACATCCCAGACGCCAACCAGTCACTTAAGGCGGGCGAGTGGAAGCGTTCACAGTTCACCGGCGCCGAGCTCTATGAGAAGACTGTCGGAATCGTCGGCCTTGGCCGCATCGGTGGCTTGGTCGCTCAGCGTCTAGCTGGTTTCGGTGTCGAGCTAATCGGTTACGACCCATACATCACCCCGGCACGCGCCGAGGCCATGGGCGTCAAGTTGGCGACTCTTGAAGAAGTCATGAAGCAGTCTGACTTCATTACCATTCACATTCCGAAGACCCCTGAAACCACCGGGATGATCTCGACCGCTCAGTTTGCCATCGCTAAGCCAAACCTCCGCATCGTCAACTGTTCACGCGGTGGAATCATCGATGAGGCTGCGCTTTACACCGCGCTAAGTACCAACCAAATTGCCGGAGCCGGCCTCGATGTGTTTGTCACCGAGCCGCCAAAGGAAAGCCCACTGCTTACCCTGAAGAACATCTTGGTCACCCCGCACCTGGGTGCCTCAACCGATGAGGCTCAGGAGAAGGCCGGTATCTCGGTCGCCAAGTCTGTTCGTCTGGCGCTTGCCGGCGACCTAGTTCCTGACGCCGTGAACGTTGCCGGTGGCAACATCGATTCTTCGGTCAAGCCGGGCATCAACCTAATCGAGAAGCTTGGGCAGGTCCTGTTCGGCATCTCTGGCGGCAACGTCAACGCAATTGAGGTTGAGGTTCGCGGCGAGATCGCGGTTCATGACGTTTCTGTTCTCAAGCTTGCCGGTTTGAAGGGTTTCTTCCAGAACGCGGTTACCGAGCAGGTTTCATACGTGAACGCTCCACTGCTTGCAGACGCTCGCGGCATCGATGTGAAGCTCACTGTTGACACCAACTCGGATGAGTACCGTAACGTCACTACCATCAAGGCAACCTTGGCCGATGGCTCGACTGCTTCAGTTTCAGGAACCGTTATTGGCCCGAAGCTGCACCAGAAGATCACCAATATCAATGGCTATGACGTTGAGTTGGCGCTGGCCGAGCACCTGGTGCTCATGGTTTACGGTGACCGCCCAGGAATCGTCGCAATCTATGGCAAGGCCTTCGCCGACGCGGGCATCAACATCGCTGCCATGCAGATTGCTCGTCAGCAAAAGGGTGGCAAGGCGCTATCAGTCATCACCGTTGACTCACCGGTTGACGCGGCTGTTCTAGAAGCCGTTCGTGTGGCAATTGAAGCCGACGTCATGAAGGCAATCGACATCAGCGCATAATCACGCATTTTTTCAAATCCTAGAATTTGAATAACAAAAACCCGCCTCAATTGCGAGGCGGGTTTTTTGTTGGCCTGAGGCCGAAGCTAATTACAAGTTTCTACAGGCTGTCGTGGAAAGAAACTTCACGACCAGATGAAATCCAACCCATGGTGCCGCCGGCAACGGAGATGGCGTCGTAGCCCTGGCTGATTAGGTAGTCGGCTCCAGACTGGCTGCGGGCGCCCGAGCGGCAGATAACGAAAATTCGCTCTTCCTTCGGGATCAGGTGAAACTTGTCCGGCAACTGGCCCAGAGGAATGTGGTGCACGTTAGGAACGTGGCCATCCGCGAACTCGTCGTCCTCACGGACATCAAGAACCCAGGCGTTGGTCTCTAGTTCTAGTGCTAGGTCTGAAACGGTGATTTCGTCGGCCATTTTTGTTCCTTTCGAAAAACGATGTGACTTAAGGCTAGCAGCCGACTGGGGTGAAAGAGCGCCGCCGGGTGTGCAGAGCCTAGAGAATAGAGGTATGGATTCTTCTTACTGGGACGCAAAATTCGACACCGATGACTACATCTATACGACTGTGGTCAATCGCTTCGTCAAGGAGTACTGCGAACCGCTGATTACCAAGCAGCCCAAGGGCAAGATGATTGACTTGGCCGGGGGAGAAGGGCGAAACGCCATCTGGTTCTCTGAGCAGGGTTGGCAGTCGGAGAACATCGACTGGTCTAAAAAGGCGCTCAGCAAGTCACTCAAATTAGCCGAGGAACGTGGCGTTTCAGACCTGCACTTTGCCCACATCGCCGATGCCACCGGTTTTGAATCGGTCCTGACTCCGGTCGACATCGGTGTGGTTGCTTACTTGCAGGTGCCGCGTGAAGACCTGGCCGATGCGCTCGACACCCTGGTTGAGAACGTGCGTAAGGGCGGGCACATTCTTGGCGTTTGGCATGCTCTCGAAAACCTGGCCGATGGCTATGGCGGCCCGCGCGATGAAGCCGTGCTGCCGTCGGTTGAGAGCCTGACAGAAATTTGCGCCGGGTTACCGGTTGAGATTGAAGTGCTGACAAACCGCGATGGGCAGGTTCAAACCAAGGATGGGTTGAAGCCGTCGATCACAGTGGTGTTGTTGGCAAAGAAGCTTTAGGTTTTCTAGAAAAACTCAACCGCATTGGTCTCTTCTGCCTGAATTCAAGGGTTTTAGGAGAGTAAAGTTGAGAGCAATCAACTGTTTTGGAGCAGCAAATTGACTCGTGAATACAAAATTGCAGTAATCGGCGGCGACGGGATCGGCCCCGAGGTGACCAATATTGCCCTCGAGGCAATCAACCGTGTGACCTCTGGTTCGGGCGTAACCTTCAACACCACCGAGTTTGATTTGGGCGCTCGTCGCTACCTCAGCACCGGTGAGACACTCACCGATGAGGACATGGCCTCACTCAAAGAGCACGATGCAATTCTTCTCGGCGCGATTGGTGACCCTAAGGTTCCCTCTGGAGTGCTTGAGCGCCAGCTCCTACTCAAGTTGCGTTTCACTTTTGACCACTACGTAAACCTCCGCCCAACCAAGCTTTACCCTGGTGTAGTCAGCCCGCTGGCCGACCCGGGCAAGGTTGATTTTATTGTGGTTCGCGAAGGCACCGAGGGTCCATACGTGGGCAACGGCGGCGCCATCCGTGTGGGCACACCCAACGAGGTTGCCAATGAAGTTTCAGTCAACACCGCTTTTGGTGTCGAGCGCCTGGTTCGGTATGCGTTTGAGTTGGCTTCGACCCGTGACCGTAAGAAGGTCACGCTGGTGCACAAGCACAACGTGTTAGTTCACGCCGGCTGGCTATGGCAGCGCACGGTAAACAAGGTGGCCGAGGAGTTCCCTGGCATCACCCACGACTACCTACACATCGATGCGGCCACTATTTTTATGGTGACTGACCCTCAACGCTTTGACGTCATAGTGACCGACAACCTATTTGGTGACATCATCACCGATTTAGCTGCGGCTATCGGCGGCGGCATCGGCCTAGGCGCCTCGGGCAACATCAACCCGGATGGCGCGTTCCCGAGCATGTTCGAGCCGGTTCACGGTTCGGCACCAGACATCGCAGGCAAGAACATTGCCGACCCAACCGCAGCAATTTTGTCTGCGGCGCTCTTGCTCAGCCACCTGAACAACCCGGTGGCGGCGAAGCGCATCGAAGCAGCGGTGGCCGCCGACCTCGCGACCCGAGGCGATAAGAAGCGTTCAACCACTGAGGTTGCCGAGGCAATCTTCGCGCTCCTCTAGGCGCTCGCAAGTTCTCTATTAACCAGGCATTCAAGTAAGTATTCGAAGTTTCAGGAAAGAAGCAGGTCATGGCCGGTCTCAAGTTTGAAGTAACTCGCAACACCAAACCGAAGCCTGACGCCGAGCGCGAAGAACTCTTGAAGGCACCGGTTTTCGGCGCTAACCTAACCGACCACCAGGTGGTAGTGGTCTGGGAGAAAGACAAGGGCTGGCACAGCGCCGAAGTCATTCCTTATGGCCCAATCATGATGGACCCATCAGCCGCGGTGCTTCACTATGGCCAGGAAATCTTTGAGGGCATCAAGGCCTACCGTCACGCCGATGGTTCAATCTGGACCTTCCGCCCGGAGGCTAATGCCAAGCGCCTTCAGCTCTCAGCCCGCCGCATGGCGCTGCCTGAGTTGCCAACCGAAATCTTCGTTGAGTCGCTAAAGCAGCTCATCGCAGTTGATGGCGCTTGGGTTCCTGAGCCTGTAGACGAAAAGACTCTATACATTCGTCCGTTTGAGATTGCAGCCGAGAACTTCCTCGGTGTTCGCGCTGCTCAGCGTGCCGAATACCGCGTAATCGCTTCGCCGGTTGGTCCATACTTCACCGGTGGCCTAAAGCCGGTTTCAATCTGGATTGCACTTGACTCGGCGCGTGCCGGCAAGCACGGAACCGGTGAGGCTAAGACCGGCGGCAACTATGCGGCGTCACTATTGGCTCAGAACGAGGGCTACGAAAACGGTTGCTCGCAGGTGATGTTCCTCGACGCCGAAAGCGCGACCTACATCGAAGAACTCGGTGGCATGAACCTATTCTTCGTTTATAAGGATGGCCACGTGGCTACCCCTGCGCTGGATGGCACCATTCTTCGCGGAATCACTCGTGACTCAGTGGTCACATTGATCAAGGACCGTGGACTCAAGCTCGAAGAACGCAAGATCACTCTTGATGAGGTTCGCGAAGGCATCAACTCAGGCGAAATTGTTGAAGTATTTGCCTGTGGTACTGCTGCGGTGATCACTCCAATCGGTCAGTTCAAGAGCCGACTCGAAACCATTGGTTCGGCCGATGCCGAGCCGGGTGCGCTGACGGCAAGCCTTCGTGAAGAGCTAACCGGCATTCAGTACGGCAAGGTCGCTGACCGCCACAACTGGCTAGTCAAGCTCAGCGACTAATGCGCATCGCTCGTTTCAGCCTGAATGGTGAGCCGAAGTTTGGCATCGTTGACGGCCCGGAGCTTGTTGTGCTCAACGGTCACCCCCTGGTCGCCGGCTATGACACCACTGGTGAACGTGTTTCGATCAAGGAAGTAAAGCTTCTTGCGCCGAGCATCCCATCGAAGCTAGTTTGTGTGGGTTTGAACTATGCCGACCATGTTGCCGAAATCAAGGATGCGTCCGCCGCAGCGGAGCCAACCCTCTTTCTCAAACCTTCGAGCTCCATCATCGGCCCTGGCGATGCAATCGTCCTGCCAGCGCAGAGTGAAAAGGTTGACCTAGAAGTTGAGTTGGCCATCGTGATGGGCCAAATTGCTAAGAATGTTAGCGAAGCGGATGCCCTTAACTACGTCTGGGGTTTCACAATCGCTAATGACGTCACCGCTCGGGACTTGCAGTTCTCAGACCAGCAGTGGGCGCGCTCAAAGTCTTTCGACAGCTTCTGTCCGATTGGCCCGTGGATTGAGACCGAGTTTGTGCCAGACGGTCAGGAACTAAGCTCTCGCATCAATGGTGAGACCAAGCAGTCTTCATCAATTGATCACATGCTTCACAATGTGCCCAAGTTGATTTCCTACATCTCACACAACATGACCTTGCTGCCTGGCGACGTGATTTTGACCGGCACCCCGGCTGGTATCACCCAAATAGTCTCGGGTGACATCGTCGAATGCGAGATCGAGGGTATCGGCACACTCATGAATCCGGTTGTGTAGAGAATTTGCGGCCCAGTCTTAGTTAGCCCGTTGCTTTAGACTTGAAGACATTATGTCTTCGCTTATCACAGCCCCCTTTTCAACCGCCACCGGAGCCGATGTCAAGGTACGGTTTTGCCCTTCGCCAACCGGGTTGCCGCACGTTGGTTTGATTCGCACAGCCCTATTTAACTGGGCTTACGCGCGTCACACCGGCGGTTCGTTCCTATTTCGCATTGAAGACACCGACGCCGAGCGCGATAGCGAAGAGTCTTTTGACATGATTCTTGATGCCCTCGGTTGGCTAGGGCTGACCTGGGATGAAGGTGTGAATGTCGGTGGACCGGCAGAGCCTTACCGTCAGAGCGAAAGAAGCCACATTTACCTGGATGTAATCGAGAAGCTAAAGGCTTCGGGTCACATCTACGAGAGCTACCTAACCGGCGAAGAAATTGATGTGCGCAACAAGGCCGCCGGCCGTGCCGTGCAGCTGGGTTATGACAACTCAGAGCGAGACCTGACCGAGGAGCAAAAAGCCGCCTACCGCACCGAGGGTCGAAGCCCGGCACTGCGCTTGCGTGTTCCAGAGACCGACATCACCTTTACCGACTTGGTTCGCGGCGAGATCACCTTCCCGGCCGGTTCGTTCCCAGACTTCGTTGTCGTTCGCCCGAACGGCCAGCCGCTCTACACTTTGGTTAACCCGGTTGATGATGCGCTGATGGGTGTCACCCATGTGCTTCGCGGCGAGGACCTGTTGTCATCGACCCCTCGTCAGATCGCGCTTTACAACGCCATGTATGAGGCTGGCATCACCAAGTTCATTCCGCAGTTCGGTCACTTGCCATACGTGATGGGCGAGGGCACCAAGAAGCTTTCAAAGCGTGACCCGGAGGCCAACCTGTTCCACCACCGCGACCGCGGTTTCATCCCTGAGGGTCTGCTCAACTATCTTTCACTGCTCGGATGGGGTCTCAGCGCCGACCAGGACATCTTCACTATGGAAGAGCTGGTAGCCGCCTTCGACGTCAAAAACGTGAACCCAAACCCGGCCCGCTTCGACCAGAAAAAGGCTGACGCAATAAACGCGGCACACATCCGTTTGTTGACTCTGGATGACTTCAAGTCGCGCCTGATGCCATACCTGCAGAGCGCGGGTATTGTCGGTGCAACGCTTTCGGCCGAAGAGGATTCAATCTTGACCGCGGTGGCTCCTTTAATTCAGGAGCGCCTCGTGGTTTTGAGTGAGGCTCCCGACCTGGTCTCCTTCTTATTCAAGACCGCGGACGAAATCGCGATCGAGGATGACGCTAAAGCCGGTCTCCCTGAAAACACTGTCGAGGTGTTGATCGCTGCAATCTCGGCGCTCGAAAAGCTTGCCGAAGCGGAATTCAAGACCGAAACTGTGCAGGCCGCTTTGCAGGCCGCACTTATCGACGAGCTTGGTCTCAAGCCTCGAGTTGCTTTCGGCCCATTGCGCACCGGAATTTCGGGTCGCCGCATCTCTCCACCGTTGTTTGAATCGATGGAAATCCTCGGAAAAGCCGAGACCATCACCCGCTTGCGTGCGTTTGCCGTAGCCGCCTAAAACGGCTAGAATGGTAAATCGAGCCCATGGGCTCGAGCAGTACCTTGGGGTATGGTGTAATTGGCAACACGGAGGTTTCTGGTACCTTTGTTCTTGGTTCGAGTCCAGGTACCCCAGCTTTGAAAACGCTTCCTTCGGGAGGCGTTTTTGCTTTAACCACGTCTTTTGAGCCGTGTGACCGGCCTGCTTAGACTGTCGTTGACTCGCCGATTTGCAGCCACTCATATTGGCCGCCGTTTTGCTCGGTGACTGCCTGAATACGCCCATTATTCATCTGATGCCCCTGTTCGCTCAGGTGAATGTTGTGGGTAGGGAAGCTCCGCTTGGGCTTCACGGCAGCGATGAAGTCCATGACCTCAGAAATCTTCAACCACGGCGCCGATGATGGGCAGGCCAGGATCTCAACTTCGCGGTCAGGTTGGGTGAAGCTGTCACCTGGGTAATAAAGCTTGCCGTTGACCATCACTCCGCAGTTCTGCACCAGCGGAATCGACCGGTGAATCTCGGCGTGCATGTCGCCGAAGAACTCGAGCGTAAAGTTGCCGAGCGTGTAAAAATCGCCATGGTGAACGGCAACGGTTTTGAATCCTGGTCGAGATTTTGCCAGGCGGGCCCGCACTTCATCTGTGCCGAAAATAGGCAGCCCCGGGTTTAGACCAATGATTCGATCTAGCTGCTCTTCATAGCAGTGGTCATCGTGGATGTGAGTGATCACAACGGCTTGGACTTCGCGACGGTTATCGATGGCCTCGGTGTAAACCCCTGGGTCAAGGATCAGCAACTGCCCGTTCTCTTCTAGTTCGAGGCAAGCATGGCCAAACTTTGTGATCTTCATGGCTTCATTCTGTCAAGGTTTACCCCTGCCCGCGCATAGTATTTGAAGGCAAACCTTCGCGATGGAGAACTAATGGATGAGCAGCAGCAACACCGGGCCAGGCCTTCGGGCTTCAACCCGGGCTGGGCATTTCTTCCTGGCATCGCTCTGCTATCCGGCTTGGTTTACGCACTCACCCTGACAGCAATCGATTTGCTAGGCGCTTCGAGCACAGATCTTGGCTTCTGGTGGCTGTTTGTTTGGCTGCTTCCGGTTTTGGTGGCCGGCCGGTTCATAGGAATCTCGCTAGAGCGTCGCGTCAAGTTTGAATCTGTATTGGATTCCGAGCTTGCCTTCATGAAGCAGGCGCAGAAGCTGCGACCTGAATTTGAGTTGAAGCTCGAAAAAATTGTGAATTGGTTGGTTTTGGGCGTGATTGCCCTTGCCGCTCTGGTTTCCGTTCTCGGTTGGGCTGTTGGCGGGCTGTCGGTTCAAGATGCCGTGGAGAGATTCATGTCTGTCTTGCTCGTCGCTGCCCCTCAGGCGCTTTGGCTTGCGCTACCAACTGTCTCTCGTCTTGCCACCGCGATCGCGGCGTATAACGGGATTTACTATTCAGACCGCGCCCAGTTTGATGCTCTGGGTGCCGTCGACATGGTGCTCTTTGACAAAACCGGCACGCTCACCACGGCCGAACGCAAATTCATCGGCGCCCACTTGACGCACGGTTCACCGCTTTCGAGCACGGATGAACTGATTGCCATCGCGGCCGGTGTTGAAGTTCATGCAGATCACCCGATTGCCATAGCAATTGCCAATGAGGCGAGGGGCCGAGCAATTGAGATTCCCGAGGTAAAAGACTTCAGGCAGATTCCCGGCCAAGGTGCGGCTGGCACACTCGAGGCCCAGACCATCGTTGTTGGTGGCCCGATTATTCTGACTTCACGCAACATGACCCTCTATGTTGGCGACCTGGTGAAGTGCGATGCTTCAAACCACGCCGGTCACACCGTGCTTTTTGTGATTCGAGACACCGAACTGCTCGGTTGGCTGGAACTTGGCGACAACGTTCGTGACACAGCGAAGAATGCGGTTTTGGCTCTGCAGTTTGAGCGCAAGCGCATCGGCCTGCTGACCGGTGACGCTCAGGGGGTGGCCACCGCTGTTGGCCAGCAGCTGGGAATCAAGGAAACCTTTGCCGAGGTTTTGCCTCATCAGAAGGCAGAGGTGGTTAGCCGACTGCAATCTGACACCTCAACCATCGCGATGGTGGGCGATTGCGTCAACGACGCGCAGGCCCTGCAGCAGGCTGACGTTGGTGTTGCCTTTGCCGTAGAAGGTTCGGAGCCGGTTGAATCTGCCGGAGTGGCCATCGCCTCGAATGACCCGGTCTTGTTTGCTCGAGCGCTGATTCTTTCAAAGAAGGCAGCCAAAAAAGCACGTCAAAACCTGGTTTGGAGCCTGGGCTTCACCATCATCACTTTGCCAATTGCTGCCGGCGTATTCGCAGGCATCGGCATTTCGCTGACGCCGGCAATTGCGGCTGGATTGTCACTGGCCATGTCAGCCTTGGTGCTGGTAAACGCCCGAAACCTACGCCGAGGCTAGCCGCGTGAACTTACCGGTCGGCCTAATCATCAACCCCAGTTCGGGCAGGGGTAAGGGCGCAGCCCGCGGTTTGCTGGTTCTGAAAACATTGGCTGCTCGAGGGCAGTCCTATATCGACCTTTCCGGCAAAACCATGGATGAAGCCAACGCCAATGCGCGCCATGCCATCAACGATGACCGAATCTCTGGCCTGATTGTTGTCGGGGGAGACGGAATGGCGCATCTGGGCGTAAACATTGCCTGCGACACCGGGACAACCTTAGGCATCATCGCTGCCGGCACCGGCAATGATTTGGCTCGTAGCCTGGGCTTGCCCGAGGGAGACGTGGTGGCCGGTACAAATGCGGTTTTGGACAAATTGCATACCCCTCGAAAGGTGGATGCGATCAAGGCGCACACCTCAACCGGGCCGTTTTGGTTCTTCGGCACCGCATCCGCCGGTTTCGACGCTCTTTGCAACCAGCGCGCCAATCAGATGAGTTGGCCGAAGGGGCAGCGCCGGTATGACCTAGCGCTGGTCCTCGAACTGGCTAAATTCAAGCCCATTCACTATGAGGCCACCATCGACGGCGTACACCGATCTTTCGATGCGATGCTGTGTGCCGTGGCAAATGGCCCGGCATTCGGCGGCGGCATGATGATTGCCCCGGAGGCCAAGGTTGACGATGGGTACCTAGACCTGTTTATCGTTCACGCCATGAGCAGGCTGGAGCTTCTGAAGGTGTTCCCGAAGGTTTATAGCGGTGGCCACGTTAGCCACCCGGCGGTTGAGTTTGTTCGTGCCAAATCGGTCAAATTGTCATCGGGCAACATGCCTGTTTACAGCGACGGGGAAGCGCGCGGGCACTCACCGCTCAGTGCAACAGTGGTTCCCGAGGCCTTATCAGTGTTTGCCTAGGCTTCGCTAAGCATGAAGCCCAGCTCGATGGCGGGCAGTTCTCGACTAGCGCGAAGCCCGGAGATGTGGCATAATCGAGAGGTTGCAAAAAACGGTCCCATCGTTTAGCGGCCTAGGACACCGCCCTCTCACGGCGGCAGCAGGGGTTCAAATCCCCTTGGGATCACGATTACCCCTCTCGATGCTTTGACTCGGGAGGGGTTTTCCTTTATTTGGATGAACGTAGGCGGGTAACGCCGGCGAAGATCGCGATTAGGAAGACTGGGATGAGCGCGGCAAGGTTGAGGCCTAGGAACATGAAGCCTGCCAGGATCGAGCCAGCTACAGCACCACCAAATGCTCCGGAGAGGTTCATTAGCGAGTCGCTCAGACCCTGAACGTTGGTCTTCTCTTCGACCGGGAGCGTTGCAGTCAACAGCGCTGCGCCTCCAACGGTTGAAGCTGACCAGCCGAGACCCAGCAAGAACAGCCCGATTGTGACCAGCGTGCGGTCATCCTGGCCGAAGCCGGCGATGGCAAGAGCGGCCACATAGATGCTCTGGCCCAGGATTACAGTCTGAACTCGACCGAGCTTGTCCGATAGCCAACCGAATACCGGCGAGAAAGCATACATGCCTGCAATGTGAAGGCTGATGGTGAAGCCCACGACGACCAGGTCAAAGCCCATGCCCTTCATGTGAATCGGGGTCATCGACATAACCGAGACCATGACCATGTGGCTGAGTGCGATTGCCGAGATGGCAAAGGCCGCCTTCGGATATTTTTTGAGGGTTGAAATTGCTGTGGCAAAGGAAGTCTTGCCCTTGGTCTTGGCTGAATTTAGCTGCTTGGCCACTAGAAGCGGGTCAGGGCGCAGACCGAACCAAAAAACCGATGATGCCGCGATTTGAGACATGATTGTGAACAGGAATGGCCCGGTCATCGACGGCAAACCGAGGGCATGGCCAACGATTTCACCGGGTCCAAACATGTTGGGGCCGATAACCGCACCAAAAGTAGTGGCCCAAACCACTACCGAGAGGTCGCGGCCGGTTGAGCGGTTTGAAGGTAGGTCGGTTGCTGCGAAGCGTGCCTGCAGGCCAACCGCTGAGCCAGCGCCGAGTAAAAACAGTGCAATCAGCAACAGTGGGAAGACCTGCACGGCCGCGGCAGTGATGACCAAGGATGCGCCGGTAATAGCGATGGCAGCACCAGTTGCCAATGCCACGCGTCGCCCGCGGGCAAAGGCCAGCTTCGCCAGTGGAATAGCCCAGGTGGCAGCGCCAAGAGTGCTGAAAGTTGCTGCCGAGCCGGCCCAGCTTGGTGAGCCAGAAAGGTGTGCCGCCAAGAGCGAGCCGATTGACAATGTAGAACCTAAACCGAAGCCCGAGAGCACCTGGCCCGCTGTTAGTACTCGGATTGTCTTTTTCTGGAGGAAATCCAGGCCGTTGTCGCTCATTCCGCCAGCCTATACCGAGGCGGGAGCGCGCTCGCCGAGGTAAACTTTTAGTTCAATCGTTTTGAGGTGTTTGCATGACAAATAAGCCGTTAACTCTGGCCGAAAAGGTATGGAACGACCACTTGGTCGCCAAGGGTGAAAATGGTTCGCCCGACCTGCTCTACATTGACCTACACCTGGTTCACGAGGTCACCAGCCCACAGGCTTTCGATGGCCTACGCCTAGCCGGGCGACCGGTTCGCCGCCTTGATCTGACTATCGCCACCGAAGACCACAACACCCCGACCTGGGACATCGACAAGCCAATTGCCGACCTAACCAGCCGCACCCAGATCAACGCCCTGCGTGAAAACGCCAAGGAGTTCGGTGTTCGCATCCACTCGCTAGGTGACGCCGAGCAGGGCATCGTGCACGTGGTTGGCCCACAGCTTGGTCTGACCATGCCTGGCATCACCGTGGTCTGCGGCGACTCTCACACTTCAACTCACGGTGCCTTTGGTGCGCTGGCGATGGGTATCGGCACCTCTGAGGTTGAGCACGTTTTGGCCACTCAGACCCTTCCGCTAAAGCCTTTCAAGACCATGGCCATCAATGTCGAGGGAACCCTGCGCCCGGGCGTAACCGCAAAGGACATCATCCTTGCCGTGATTGCCAAAATTGGCACCGGTGGTGGTCAGGGCTATGTGCTTGAGTACCGCGGCAGCGCCATCCGTTCACTTTCGATGGAAGCCCGCATGACAATTTGCAACATGTCAATTGAGGCCGGTGCTCGCGCCGGCATGGTGGCACCAGACCAGATCACCTATGACTATCTAGAGGGCCGCCCGCACGCACCGGAGGGTGCCGATTGGGATGCTGCGATTGCTTATTGGAACACCCTGCCAACTGATGAGGGCGCCAAGTTTGACGCCGAAGTATTTCTCGATGCAAACACTCTCGACCCGTTCGTAACCTGGGGAACCAACCCGGGTCAGGGCATCAGCCTGAATGACAACGTGCCGAGCCCGGATGATTTCGCAGACCCGAACGACAAAGCGGCGGCAATCCGCGCCCTCGAGTACATGGACCTAACACCGGGGACCCGGATGAAGGACATTGCGGTCAACACCGTGTTCCTAGGCTCGTGCACTAACAGCCGCATTGAGGACCTTCGTGCCGCTGCGGCAATCGTCGAGGGCAAGCAAAAGGCCGAAGGCGTGCGCTTCATGGTTGTGCCTGGTTCTGCCAAGGTTCGTCTGCAGGCCGAGGCCGAGGGCCTAGACAAAATCTTCAAGGACTTCGGAGCTGAGTGGCGCTTTGCCGGTTGCTCGATGTGCCTCGGTATGAACCCAGACCAGTTGGCCCCGGGGGAGCGCTCGGCATCAACCTCGAACCGCAACTTCGAGGGAAGACAGGGCAAGGGTTCACGAACCCACCTGGTTTCCCCTCTGGTGGCAGCGGCAACCGCAATCCGCGGAACCCTTTCTGCACCAGCCGACTTGATTGACTCGACTTCATCGGAGGCCAACTAATGGAAAAGTTTGAAGTATTCACCGGTGTCGGCGCCCCACTTCGTCGCAGCAACGTAGACACCGACCAAATCATCCCTGCGGTTTATTTGAAGCGAATCACCAAGACCGGCTTTGAAGATGCGCTGTTTGCCGCTTGGCGCAACGACCC
>CANGGL010000033.1 GCA_947453465.1 Microbacteriaceae bacterium
ACATCAGAGCGCTTTTGGAGGCGTGACTGTGCCTCCGGGCACATGAAGCGATAGCAAATCCCCCGGCGGTAGCGGTGTTGCGTCGCGTCGCACAGTGACGCTACGGAAGACATCGTCCATGTCGGCGGCAGCCTTTGGGTCGGTGATGGCAGCGCCGGAGATCACGCCACGTAGAAACCACTTCGGACCGTCGACGCCAACGAACCTTGAAAAGCGCGTTCCTACCGCATCGCCCTGTTCATTGACGATTGGAATCTTTGCGAGAAGTTCCGGTCCCAACGAACCTCCCCGACTTTCGACCGAACCACCCTGAGCGGTAACCGAATCACTGAGCTGTTGGCGGATTCCGTGCCAAAGGCCTTCAGACTTGGGGCTGGCAAATGCCTGCAGTTGGAGGGAGGACTCGTCGTACTCGATAGTCACTGCGACTACTCGTTGGCTTGGTTCCTCGACCTCGAGTCGAACCTGAAAGCCATCCCTGGTTGGGAGCTGGATCGAGCCAAAATCGAGAAACTGCCCGTGTTGGGTAACTTCCTCATGATCGAATGGGCCAGCAGACTGTCTGTCGGCTGGCGCAGACTTTTCATTCTGATAAGCATCAAGCATTTCTATTTGGTTCCTGTCGAACCAAAGCCGGCCGCACCACGGTGAGAACCAGGCAGGGTCTCGACAGCGATGAAATCGGCTACCTCGATGGCCTGAATAACCAGTTGGGCAATTCGATCGCCGCGTGTGACTGCGAAGTCTTCGTCCGCACTGTTATAGAGAGTCACGGCAATCTCTCCGCGATATCCAGCATCTACAGTGCCGGGAGCATTGAGAACTGTGATTCCATGCTTAGCAGAAAGTCCGCTTCTTGGGTGAACTAGACCCACGAAACCGTCTGGGAGCGCAATCGAAACTCCGGTACGAATCGTTAGGCGTCCACGTGCTGGAACGACACAGTCGACAGCAGAACGAAGATCAGCACCGGCGTCACCAGGTTGAGCATAGGAAGGTTCTAGACCGGGTTCTGCGACTAGCAGTACAGGAAGTTTTTTGTTCACGGTTAGAGCGTAATCTAAGACTATGAATCAAGTCAGCAGCGCCGCCAGCTACAA
Organism: Microbacteriaceae bacterium; assembly: GCA_947453465.1. Taxonomy (GTDB): domain Bacteria; phylum Actinomycetota; class Actinomycetes; order Actinomycetales; family Microbacteriaceae; genus Rhodoluna. The sequence goes on from CANGGL010000033.1 coordinate 1,101, forward strand.
CGAATGGGTCCTACCGAGTTGGCCCAGCTTTCTTCCTGTCTTACTGGTTTACCCCACCCTCTGGCTAACGTTTGTCCCGTTCAATGAGCCGGTTGGCGTGATTTCGGGGATCCTATTGACGGCGGTGGTTGTGTTTCTAATGATTTCGAAATCTGCTCGAATTTCGGTTACCGAAGGCAATCTCACCGTGCGACATGCAACCATCGGTGTGCGTTTTATTAGAGCCGTTTCGATTTTTGATGGCCAGGAGGCATTCGCCGAACGCGGAAGAAACCTTGATTCGCGCGCCTATGTGCACTTTCAGGGTTCGGTAAAGACATTGGTAAAGATCGATATTTCAGACCCGCAGGACCCTACCCCCTACTGGCTGTTCTCTACACGCCAGCCAGAAAAACTTCGAAAAGCTTTGGGGTTTTAGTTCTCACACTCGATGCAAACCTTGCCGTACTTGCCCTTCTTAGGAGCAAGCAGCGAGTGGTGCTTCACGATGAAGCACTCCGAGCAAGTAAATTCGTCGTCCTGAGGTGGCAGCACCACTACGTCTAGGTCTTCCGAGACAACATCAGGAATCGAGAAGCCTTCCCCGTGCTCCGATTCATCGGTGTCTACAAGACCGGCTAGTTTATCAGGCGTGCGTTCCTTGATGGCCTCGATCGATTCGGTATCGTCGTCGTTCTTGCGAGGTGCATCGTAATCGGTGGCCATTCGCCTACCCTTTCGGTTCAAAGTCTTGGTGCATGCATAAGTCTTGAAGCGTGCATAGTGTGCAACAAAAAAACACTAATAGCAAACCTGCAACGCCGTTGGTCACAAAATACCCGCTTTGATGACGATTGCTCGTGCGGCGCGCCTTGAGAATGTAATCATTTTTCGCCCTGCCGGTGGCAAACTGAAGGCACCATCGAAAGGACGAAGAGATGCAAGACATTCGGTTGGTCGGTAACGACGGCGAATACCTGAATCTAGAGACTCAGACGGGTGACAAATTTCGCCTGGTCTTAGACGAATCGCTTCGAGCTGCTGTTAAGCGTGAACCCGCTGCCCTCCTGGATGCCGTGAGCATCTCGCCAAGGGAAATTCAGGATGCTATCCGCGCAGGCGCTTCTGCAGCCGAAGTAGCCGAGAGGCACTCTGTTCCTCTTGACTACGTTGACAAGTTTGCCCTGACAGTGATCGATGAAATAGGTCACATCATTGCCAGCGCCCAAGCTGTGCGCATCTCCATAGCAGCGGACCGATACACCGAAGCCACGCAGGTCGAGTTCGGCGGTCTGTTGGCCGAGCGAATTTCCAGCATCGGCGGCACAAAAACTCAGTGGTCGGCGATCAAGCTTGAAAACCTTCCTTGGCAGGTGAGCGTTACTTACGAGGTTGCTGGCAATCCGGTGACAGCTCGGTGGGCTTTTGACCAGCGGAAGCTTGTGCTTTCACCCGAAAACGAAAAGGCTGTGGAACTAGCCAGCGGGGAAAGCACCTCCTCTGCAACTAGTTCTAGGCTTCGGCAGGTCGAACCGCCTTCAGAAGAAACTCAGGTATTGGTGTTGCCGGTATCCCCGCTCACTTCTCCTGTTGAAGAAAGCTTCGACGTTCAAACAAACCTCAAGGTTGTTAGTTCGATCGAGGAACTTACTCGCTCGAGTCTCGAAGCCTTGGGTGATGATCAGGTTGATTCTGCGGCAGCTGAAAGCCCGTCGGTTGAACCTCTTGCTGCAACCGCTGATTTGTTGGAGGCTCTGCGCCGAAAACGACAGGCCGCTCCTTCCGTTGAAACAACGGAACCCGCGGAGCCCGAAGTTTCCGAGGTCATGGCCCCTAAGCCAGAGACTGAACAAGTTGCCCCAAAGAAGGGTCGTCCAAGCATGCCAAGCTGGGACGAGATTGTCTTTGGCACAAAGGCTGACGACTAGACGCTCGCACTAGATCGGTGCAAACACGCACGACTAGGCATAGACGCCAAATTTCAAGAGCGGCACCGATAGTTCCTCTTGAGAGATTCCGCCGTGCTGTCCGATCATCCTCAAACTTTGAGGTTTGCACCATGCACGGTGGTAGCAGGCGAATCGCCCGGTTGAGATTATGAATAAGTCGGGGAGCAAGTGTGCGTTCTGCACATCAGCGCCACCCAGCCAACCCGCTTGGGTGACTTCGTCGGCGGTCGCAACTATAGCCTTGCCATCCAGGGTTTCGGCCAGCTGTAGTCGCACTTCTGAGAGATCGGTGCCGGTCTCAAAATAGGCGAAAGTATTTCTCGGATCACCGCTAATGGCAACAAGCCCGGGCAGTTCCAACTCATCAAGCAGGATCTGATTCTCTCTTGGAACGTCTACAATTCCGTGGTCAGCGGTTAGCAGGAGCCCAACCCCGGGGCCCGCACTGCTCACCAGCGCCTTGATCGTGACATCAAGTTCTTCAAGCTTTTGACGCCAGGCGATCGAGTCGACGCCGAAAGCATGCGCGGTGGAGTCCAACTCGGGAAAATAAAGGTAAACCAACGCTCTCGAACTGCTGTTTAGGACGTTCAAGGTTTCTCGCACGCGGTCCTCAAAGGTTTTGGCTGCAACATATGTCGAATCCGACATGTTTAGCTGAGTGAAACCTGAGTTGTCATACTCCCCCGGACCAACGGTGAATACGGGTACTCCGCCTGACTTGGCTCGTGCGGAAACAGATTCAAGAGACTGTAGATCAGCGGGGATCAGGGTTTCACCCCAACCTGAGAGCATGTTCTGGATGCTGGAAGTCTTGCGGTCAAAGACCGAGTAGCCGAGTATTCCGTGTTGCGCCGGCTTGGCGCCAGTTCCAAAACTTGTTATGGCAACCGCGGTTGTACTTGGAAAGACAGTGTTGATGCTCTTCGAGACCTTGAGATGGGAGTTTAGAAAGGGAGCGTGTCCGGCTGCCGCTCTTAGATTCTCAGAGCCGAGTCCGTCCACGAGAATGACCACCGAGTGCTTCGTCTTTGCGAGCCCTAGCCGATTATCTTTTCCCGAGATAGAGCCGAGGGCACTAACGAACACATCGGAAAGCCTCCCAAGAGTTTTGGGGGCGGCAGGTAGCATCGTAGGCATCACCAATAGTCTGCCACAGCGGCATACCTAGACCTGAGAGCAAATGAAGAACGAGTTCCCTGAAGAGCACCGCATTGTCGACATCGATTTGTCGCAGGAGATGCAGGAATCGTTTCTCGAATATTCCTACTCGGTCATTTACGCACGTGCACTCCCAGACGCCAGGGATGGTCTTAAACCGGTTCATCGCCGCATTGTTTACCAGATGGGCGAAATGGGCCTACGTCCAGAGCGCGGGCACGTCAAATCGGCGCGTGTTACCGGTGAAGTGATGGGCAAGTTGCACCCACACGGTGACTCTGCAATCTATGACGCTCTAGTCCGAATGGCCCAACCTTTTAGCCTGCGAGTGCCCCTCATTGATGGCCACGGCAACTTCGGAAGCCTGGATGACGGCCCGGCTGCTGCACGTTACACCGAAGCGAAGCTTTCTCAGGCGGCCATGCTGATGAACGATGGCTTGGATGAAGACGTGGTTGATTTCAAACCCAATTACGATGCCCAACTTTCGGAGCCTGAGGTCTTACCTGCCGCATTCCCGAACTTGCTAGTGAATGGCGCCTCAGGAATCGCTGTTGGTATGGCGACCAACATGCCACCGCACAACATGCGCGAGGTTATCGCCGGTGCGCGGTACCTACTCGAGAACCCTCAAGCCAACACCCAGGACTTGATGCAGTACATCCCTGGGCCAGACCTACCAAACGGTGGAATCATCATGGGCCTCGATGGCGTGCGCGATGCCTACGAGACGGGCCGCGGTGTTTTCAAGACTCGTGCTCGCGTGTCTGTCGAGAGTGTTTCACCGAGGAAACTCGGGTTGGTTGTTACGGAGCTGCCGTACCTCGTTGGTCCTGAGAAAGTCATCGAGAAAATCAAGGATGGCGTAAACAGTAAAAAGCTTCAGGGCATCTCGGATGTAACCGACCTTACCGACAGAACTAACGGCCTCAAGCTAGTGATTGAGCTAAAGACTGGCTTCGATCCTCAGGTTGTGCTCGACCTGCTCTATCGCTTCACGCCGATGGAAGATTCTTTTGGAATCAACAACGTCGCTCTAGTTGATGGACGCCCATTGACTCTCGGCCTTCGCGATCTTCTTGGCGTTTACCTTGCCCACCGAATCACCGTCACTCGCCGTCGCACCGCAACTCGCCTAGGCAAGCGCAAGGCACGCTTGCACCTTGTCGAGGGTTTGTTGATCGCCATTGTTTCAATAGATGAAGTGATTCAAGTCATTCGTGCCAGCGAAGAAGTCGACGATGCGCGAAAGCGCCTTCGAGAAATATTCGACCTAAGCGAGATTCAGGCCGAGTACATTCTTGAACTAAGACTCAGAAGACTGACCAAGTTTTCTCGCATTGAACTGGAAACCGAGAAGGAATCCCTTCTGACCGAAATTGCCGCGCTCGAGAAGATCCTGTCCAGCGAGTCAAACCTACGAGCCGTTGTTTCTAGCGAGCTTTCCGAAGTTGCCGAGAAATACGGTGATGACCGCCGCACAACGCTCATCTCAGAGGTCGAAGAAGTCAAACCAATTTCTATGGCCAAGGCCGTTGCCGTGAACGCCGAGCTCGCTGACACTCCTTGCACAGTCACTCTGACTTCAGACGGCCGTCTGGCCCGTCTGGATGGCCACGTGAAGATCACCAAGGCAGCTAAGCGAACCAAGCACGATGCGGTTGCGTCGACTATCAAGACAACGACCCGCCAAGACATCGGTTTTGTTACCTCGCTCGGTAAGGTGCACCGAATCCATGCTGCTGATGTGCCATCCTTCGGCGCTGAATTCGACCCGCTACAGACCGTCGTTGCAAATGAATTCCTTGGTCTACCAAAGGATGAGCAAATCATCGCGGTGTTTGAACTCACCGACTCAGTTGAGCTGGCACTCGGCACCGAACAGGGCGTAGTGAAGCGCGTTGTCGCTGATTACCCTGCCAAGGATGAGTTTGAGGTAATCACACTCAAGGACGGGGACAGACTAATCGGCGCTGCTGTCGCCACAGAAGCAGCGACTCTCGTGTTTGTCTCAAGCGACGCTCAGCTACTGCACTACTCTGCAGCTTCGGTGAGACCTCAGGGGCGACCGGCAGGTGGTGTTGCTGGCATCAACCTCGACGAAAACGCTCGGGTAATTTTCTTTACTGCAATTAGTGAACCTTCGACTTCAATTGTTGTCACCGCAGCGAACAGTTCGCTGGCTATTCCGGGCACAGACGCCGGGTCGCTAAAGATTTCTGACCTATCGGAATTCCCAGGAAAGGGTCGCGCCACTGGCGGCGTTAGATCTCAGAGATTTGTTCGCGGCGAAGATCAACTCTACTTCGCCTGGGTTGGTAGTGAACCGGCTTTAGCGCTCACCAAGGATGGCAAGCCGGTTGACCTTACAGTCGAGAAGGCGAAACGCGACGCCTCAGGTGCGCCGCTACCAGCCGTAATTGGCTTCGTCGGAAACTAACTGATTGACGACATATCGACTAAGCGTCGATGCGGTCGCGCTCGAAGTCATCCGCTGAATCAATAATGAAGTCTCTGCGCGGCGCAACATCATTGCCCATCAGCAACTCGAACATCTTTTCAGCGGCCACTGCATCTTCGACTCTCACACGGCGAAGCGCGCGATGAGTTCGATCCATGGTCGTCTCCGCTAGCTGATCAGCGTCCATCTCGCCGAGACCCTTGTAGCGCTGAATCGGCTCCTTGTAGCGCTTGCCAGTCTTTTCTAGCTTGAGCAGAAGAGCCTCTAGCTCTTGCTGAGAGTAGGTGTAGACAACTTCGTTCGCCTTCGAACCAGCATTGATGATCTCGATGCGGTGAAGCGGAGGAACCGCGGCAAAGACTCGACCAGCTTCAACCAGTGGCCTCATGTAACGGAAGAACAGCGTAAGCAACAGGGTTCGGATGTGGGCGCCGTCAACGTCGGCATCGCTCATCAGAATTACCTTGCCGTATCTTGCTGAATCTAAATCAAAGCTTCGGCCTGAACCAGCGCCGATAACTTGAATGATCGACGCACACTCGGTGTTTGAGAGCATGTCTGACACCGATGCTTTTTGCACATTCAGGATCTTGCCTCGAATTGGCAGCAGCGCCTGGAACTCGCTGTTTCTGGCTAGTTTGGCGGTGCCTAGTGCGGAGTCTCCCTCAACGATGAAGAGTTCTGAATCCATGGTGTCTTGAGTTCGGCAGTCAACCAACTTTGTCGGTAGTGAAGAACTCTCCAGGGCATTCTTACGGCGCTGGGTTTCTTTGTGGGTTCGTGCAGAGATTCGTGACTTCATCTCGGCGACAATCTTTTCGAGCAGCAATGCACTCTGCGACTTGTCGTCGCGCTTCACACTGTTGAAACGCTCGCTCAAAGCCTTGGCAATCACGTTTGAAACGATGTTTCGAACCGCCGGAGTGCCCAAAACTTCCTTGGTCTGACCCTCGAACTGAGGCTCTGCCAAACGAACGGTCACAACGGCCGTGAGGCCAGCCATGACGTCTTCCTTTTCGATCTTGTCGTTGCCAACTTTTAGTTTTCGGGCATTGGTCTCAATCTGACCGCGCAGGCTCTTCAAAAGGGCCTGCTCAAAACCGGCGACGTGAGTGCCACCCTTTGGTGTCGAGATGATGTTTACGTATGACTTCAACTCGGTGTCGTAACCAGTCCCCCAACGCACCGCTACCTCGACGGCACATTCGCGCTCAACCTCACGCGAAACCATGTTGCCAGATTCATCCAGGACAGGAATGGTTTCAGTAAATTTACCTTCACCGGATAGTCGCCAAGTTGCCGTTAGCGGGGTGTCCTTTGCGAGGAAATCCGCGTACTCGACGATTCCTCCCTGGTAGCGGAATTCTTGATGAGTTGGCTCTTCGCCGCGTTCATCAGTGATCCCGATTCCAAGCCCGGGAACCAGGAATGCCGTCTGTCTGGCGCGGCCAACCAGTTCATCGGTTGAGAAGTGGGCATCCTTGATGAAGATCTGAGGGTCAACCCAGTAACGTACTCGAGTGCCAGAAACACCCTTGGCAACCTTGCCCTTCTCGCGCAGAACGGAACCGTTTTCAAAGGCCTTAAAGGGGTTTGAAGGGCCGATGCCGCCCTTGTCATCAAAGGTTCCCGGCTCACCGCGCCGGAATGACATGGCGTAGGTTTTTCCATCGCGGTCAACTTCAACGTCAAGGCGTTCAGATAGGGCATTCACCACGGATGCGCCGACGCCGTGCAGGCCTCCCGAAGCGGCGTATGAACCCGAACCGAACTTACCTCCGGCATGAAGCTTGGTAAAGACAACTTCAACGCCGGAAAGGCCGGTCTTCGGTTCAATGTCGACCGGAATTCCGCGCGCGTGGTCCCTTACTTCAACTGAGTTGTCACTGTGCAAAAGCACATCGATCTGGGTGCCGTGCCCGGCCAATGCCTCATCGACGGAGTTATCGATAATCTCCCAAAGGCAGTGCATGAGTCCGCGAGAGTCGGTTGAACCGATGTACATTCCTGGACGTTTGCGAACGGCCTCGAGCCCCTCTAGAACGGAGAGGTGGCGAGCTGAATAATCTGAGTTAGGCACTCTAAAAGGTTACGTTGAGGACCCGAAATTGCCCGTTTTGACACGGCTGGACAGCCCGAGAGCTAACCCTAATCCTCAATGATTTACTGCCGATGCGGCAACTCGACTTCGCAGTTAGCGAAATCGCCTGTTTTTCCAAGTTATTTTGGCATTCCTGTGTTCATATGGTCGAGGAAGGGATTTGCCATGAATCAAGAAGTAACCGTAGACGCCGAACTAGAACAAGAGGCCGAGGCTAGCGTTACTCGCGAGAGTCTTAGCGCCCTCGACCGTTGCGATGTTTGTGGCGCCCAGGCCTACATTCGAGTTGAACTTGCCAGCGGAGACCTCGTCTTCTGCTCACACCACGGGAATGAAAAGAAAGCCCAACTTGAACCGCTCGCTGTTTCTTGGCACGACGAAAGCTCGAAGCTACTCGTTCGCTAGTTGAGACTCAAGTTTCCAAACCGCTTCGATGAGGTCGGCCAAAAGGCCGGCCTTTTCGCTTGCCTGGATGCGCGGCAAGGTAAGCCCAGCAAGCGAACAAATTTCCTTTAGGACATCTTCACAGAGGTCCGCGTTCTTTGCGAGAACCGGCCCGTGGAGCATGGTTCCAATCGCGCTTCCAGACCGTTGAAGAACTGGAAGGTCAACGTCGGTGTTTACGTAACCCAAAACCTCACGGCCCTCGAAATCGACAATTTCAAATTTGGACACACGCGTCTGTGACCTAAAGGTCGTTTCGCCTTTGAAGAATCCCGCACGAACTAAGAATTCATAGCCAGTGGACACTGCGAGGATTGGCACGCCGGAATCTCGAAGTGATCTCAATGTCGGCAGCATATCGGTCATTTTTGACTCGATATCTACCCAGGCCGCTGTAGAGCCGTGGCCGATTAGGACGAACCTGGTCTCCTCAGTTAGCGCTTTCGCCGAACTCGCAGCCACAGTCACTGCATCAAGGCCGCGCCAGGTAAGTTGTTGCTGAAGCACCGCAAGGTTGCCGAAGTCACCATTCAGATTGAGGTGCTCAGGAAAAAGGCCGACTAAGTGAATCACCGCTCAACCGCCTCTGGGTCGGTAAAACCTAGGATCCTCCTGGTTCGACGCATTGCGTCTGCAGAGAAGATCACGGTTTTCATACCCACATTGGGTTTTGGCAGTCCGAAAAACGCTTCGAGCGCCGTCTCTAAGTCAGGCTCCACCATTGCGACTGGGATGTCGGCGTATGCCATGCGCAGAGCAATCTCCGCATAGTTATAGCCCGAGACTACATCAGCGTGCGAAAGATTACTTAGATCCACGGTCCAGAGCCAAGATGGGTCGTGGACGTCTCGCCCAATCGCAACCATTATCTGTTCCGGTCTAGTGGTGAGATTATCGAGATTCAATTGAAAACTCATCGGGTTTTGAACGAGGATGAACTCGACTTCCTCACCGTTCACCATTGCGATTTCTCCACGTGCAAAAACTGGGGGCAATTCGTCGAGGACACGTGCAGCCAACTTCAGGTCGAAACCTTTACCGAGATAAGTCATAGCGCTTTGGAGCGCGGCAATCGAATCCAGCGCATAGTGCAGGCCGCGGTTTGGCAGTGTGAAGTCCACCGATTCGGAGTCAACGATTGCACTTGCATTTACCCCGTCTACACCCACGATCTCGGCTGATACTGTCGGACGTGGTTGGTTTGGCAGGTAAGTAGGGGCGGAACCGAGACCATGTTTTGACTCGGAGAGAATATTCGCTTGAATTCCGAACCAGTGGGTTCTCGCCGTAGCGCCCAGCTCTCCTCCAATGAGTATGGTGTTCGGATCATCAGCATTAAGCAGGACGTCCTTGACGGTCCGCTCCGCAACCTCAAGGAGCTTTCCACGCACCAAAGCTGGATCAACAAAACGGTCGAGTTGGTCTTCCAATACGTTCAAGATTGTCGATTGACGAGGAGCTACACGCTTGGTGATCTCGGCGGCGTGACCTTCATCCATCTCAAGAATGGCGACATCTCCGGGGATACGTCCAAAGGCATCGGACGTTTCCAGAATCGAGGAGAAGAAACCCTGCTCAATGTTCGCGGTCGACGGATTGGTGAAGACCGTTTTGCCATGGGCGCGAGCAATGGCAACCAGCATCTTGGTGGTCGTAGATTTCCCAGCCGAGCCGGTTACAACGATCAGACCGTCGGGAAAAGAATTTAGCGTCTTGGCCAGCAGACCCGGCGCCACTTTACTCAAAACTAACCCTGGCAGGGCAGAACCACCACCGGGCCGAACCTTCCTGATTAGCGCGCGTGTAACGCGGCCAATCAGAATGGCAGGCAGGTAAAACAACTTAGTTCTCTAGATAGTCACGAAGCATCTGTGAACGAGATGGGTGACGAAGCTTCGACATAGTCTTTGACTCGATCTGGCGAATGCGCTCACGCGTAACGCCGAATTCCTCACCGATTTGGTCAAGAGTCTTCTGCACGCCATCTCCCAGACCGAAACGGCTGCGAATGACACCAGCTTCACGAGGGTGCAACGAATCGAGAATTCTCTCGAGTTCGCGCTGAAGCATTGTGAATCCAACCGCGTCGGCTGGCACAACCGCCTCGGTGTCCTCAATCAGGTCACCAAACTCGCTATCGCCATCTTCACCGAGGGGCGTTGAGAGTGAGATTGGCTCGCGGCCATACTTCTGAACCTCAACGACCTTTTCTGGGGTCATGTCCAATTCGCGGGCCAACTCTTCAGGGGTCGGTTCGCGACCTAGGTCCTGAAGCAGTTGACGCTGAACGCGGGCCAACTTGTTGATGACTTCAACCATGTGCACTGGAATGCGGATGGTTCGAGCCTGGTCAGCCATAGCCCGGGTGATTGCCTGACGAATCCACCAGGTTGCATAGGTGGAGAACTTGTAACCCTTGGTGTAGTCAAACTTCTCAACCGCACGAATCAAGCCGAGGTTACCCTCTTGGATCAGGTCTAGGAACTGCATGCCACGGCCGGTGTAGCGCTTAGCAAGTGACACAACGAGTCGAAGGTTCGCCTCTAGAAGGTGGCTCTTGGCACGCTGGCCGTCTTTAACGACCCACTTGAGGTCGCGCTCTGCCTCGCGAGCAAGCTTCTTGCCAGTGGCAAGTTTCTCTTCTGCGAAAAGTCCAGCTTCGATGCGCTTAGCCAACTCAACTTCAAGCTCAGCGTTAAGCAGGGCAACTTTACCGATCTGCTTCAGGTAATCCTTGACCGGGTCCGCTGTTGCACCGGTGATAGTTGTGGTCTGAACCGGGATGTCGTCTTCTTCACGGTTAGAAAGAACCAGCGCACCCTCAGGTACGACGATTTTTTCTTTCTCGTCTTCGTCGTGGTCATCGTCGTGCTCGTCATCGCCAGCTGTTAGATCGATAGCTGACGCAGCTTCGGCGACGATTTCCTCAACCGAGCCAATCTCGTCTGCATCATCAATGTCTTCATCGTCTAAGTCGCTGCCCTTGGTAGCCTTCTTCGCCTTAGCTGGTTTCGCCTTGGCTGCGGCAGGGGCCTTCGCGGTCTTTGCCGCCGGAGTCTTTGCTGCTGGAGTCTTTTCGACAGTGGTCTTAGCAGCAGGCGCTTTTGCCTTCGCTACCTTCGCTGGTGCCTCGACTGACTCAACAACCTTGGCCGCCTTCTTTGGGGCCGCTGTCTTTGCGACCGGAGTCTTCGCCTCTACAGTCTTTACCGCCGCTGGCTTCTTTACTGTTTCAGGCTTGGCCTTAGCGGTCGGGTTGGTCTTAGGTGTTGCTGAAATGATGTTTACTTCTTTCTCAATCGGTGCCTGAACCCCCGAATTTTTGTTTTGCCCAGGGTGCAACAGGTTAGACAAGAAACCACGCTTTTTGCCGTCGTCATTGTTTTTAGCCATGCTTACCTCTCAGAATCAGCAACCTGCTGATCCGGGCATTACTAAGACCCATGTCAAATCCGCTACAAAAAGCGCATGACTGGGTCTTTACGTAATTATGTCACGAAATCTCTGGCCTTGACGCCAAACACGAGTTTCTTGACGAGATTCTCAATCCAGGGCGCCTTGAATCTATTCCCGATTGAAGTGTATTAATCCTCGTCGGCTGAGTTCTTGCGCCTGCTGGCTAGATAGTCCTCGAGTTCCGCAGCAATCTCATCAGCGTTTGGAAGCTTGCTGCTCGGCTTGCTAATCGGAGCAAGGTTCGGCCCTGCTTTGTCGTTCAGATAGCCCTGCTCTAGATTTCCGATCATTCGAGCCAGCTCTTCGTTCTCGGCAACCTGGCTCGTTAGCTTGTTGAGGAACAGAACTCCCTCATCGCGGAGATCATCCGTCGGGAATACCAACCCGGTTGCGCTAGAAACCTGTTCGAAAGCCGCAACCGCTGCCTGTGGATACTCGCTCTCACTCAAGTAGTGCGGCACCAAGAGTACGTAACCCGCGGTAGGAACACCGGCTGCGCCTAAACGATATTCGAGTAGATGTAAAACGTTCCCTGGCACCTGTGTCTGCGGGCGCCATTCAGAGGCCTGCTCGATGAGGTCCTTGCGATTACCAGAGACCGTCACACCAACCGAGCGCGAATGCGGAATCGGAAATGGGATGGCGTGAACCCAGGTGAAGTCGGAGATGGCGTAGAAATCAGTGATAAACGCCATCGCCTCACTAAAGGCTTCCCAGCGAAAGTCTGGCTCATAGCCATGCAAATAGAGAAAAGGCTGGCGAGCCTCATCCCAAACCAAATAAATGCCCAAAAAAGCTGGTTCGTAAGATTCGATGTGGTCTTTTTCGAAGAACATTACCGGGCGTCGAGATCGATAGTCGAGCAACTCATCGTTGTTGAACGTAATCAGCAGTTTGTGTTCGAGATTCGCAAAAATCTGAGTTGCGAACTGCGACACCGTTGAACCGGCATCGGTGAAACCGCTCAGTCCTCCGACCATGTGCAGACCAAGCGTCACTTCGGTATCCAGATCGTGGATCGTGAATAAGTCCTTCGGCTGCAGCATGTCTAAATACTATCTTTCTGGGCTCGGATTAGCATTGGGGTCATGTCGAAGACCAACCTCTCAGTCTCTCCAGATGTCCGCTCCCCTAAACCTGGACAAGTGATCGTTTTGGGCGTCATCTCAACATCCAATGGCATTCAACTTGCAAAACACCTAAGCGATTCCCGCTCATTGGAGGGCCTCGACCTAAAAGCGCTTGGTGCCACATCAAAGGCTGAGCAACTCGTTCGAGTTCCGGGTATCAATGGCTCAGTCTTTGCTCTCTTAGGAGTTGGAAGCGATGAGCTGGACGAAGACAATCTGCGCGAACTTGGCGGCGTAGTAGGTAGATCACTGCGAGGCTTCTCAGAAATCGTACTTGATCTGCCCACAGACGACGATCGCGATGCCGTGGCTCTAGTCGAAGGTGCCCTTCTAGGGCTATACGAGTATCGATCGGTTTTCACGAAGGCTCTTCCGAGACTGGACGTTGTTGAGTCGATCATCTCTCTTAGCCCACACCCTGTCGAGCCTGAGTTGCTGGAGCGGTCGAGGGTGCTCGCCGAAGCCGTCACCAGGGTGCGAGACCTAGTAAACACACCCCCAAATCTGCTCTTTCCCGCGAGCTTCGCTGAAGTTGCGAAGTCACAGGCCAAGTCCGCTGGGATCTCGGTCACGGTTTTGACTGAAAAAGAACTTGAGGCTCAAGGCTTTGGCGGAATCCAAGCAGTTGGTCAAGGCTCAAGCCGGCCACCTCGTTTGGTAAAGGTGGAGTACTCGCCGAAGCGAGCAACCAAGCACCTGGCTTTGGTTGGCAAGGGCATCACCTTTGACACCGGCGGGATTTCATTGAAACCGGCAGCGTCGATGGTCGGCATGAAATACGACATGACTGGAGCAGCGACTGTGTTCCAGGCGATTAGCGCCATCGCTGCTCTAAAACTGCCGGTCAAGGTGACATCTTTTCTTTGTCTAGCTGAAAATATGCCTTCCGGCACCGCAATTAGACCCAACGATGTCATCACGACCCACAATGGCAAAACCGTTGAGGTTCTAAACACCGATGCCGAAGGGCGCCTCGTGCTTGCCGACGGATTGTCAGCGGCCTCTGAGCTAGAACCAGACTTGATTATCGACGTGGCGACTTTGACCGGTGCCGCGAGAGTTGCGCTTGGCGATCGTTATTCTGCGCTGATGGGTACGGCAGACGCCGTATCCGCTGTAGAAGCGGCTGCCTTTGATTCAGGTGAATTGGTTTGGCACATGCCATTGCCTTCCGAGCTTCGAGCCAGATTGGATTCGGATGTTGCCGACATTGCCAATGCAAAAATAGGTTCGACGGCCGGTGGCATGCTGCTTGCTGGGGTATTTCTAAAGGAGTTTGTTGGCAGAGCAGGGCATGATGCAAAACCTCAGGCTTGGGCACACCTAGACATCGCTGGGACTGCAAACAATGAGTCGTCGGCCTATGGGTTCACGCCCAAGGGAGCGACGGGTGTCATGCTTCGAACTCTGGTGACCGTTGCCGAGGAATTGGCTCGCTAAGCAGCCCCGTTTCAGGTAGTAAACTTTTGAATAATAGTGAACCTTATAAAGGGAGAAATTCGTGGCTGACCACAACTTTGATGTCGTAATTCTTGGTGGCGGAAGTGGCGGCTATGCAGCAGCCTTACGTTCAGCCCAGCTTGGCAAGTCAGTTGCTCTAGTCGAGAAGGACAAACTTGGTGGCACCTGCCTTCACCGCGGTTGCATCCCGACCAAGGCTCTGCTTCACTCGGCCGAGGTAGCTGACAGCGTGAAGGAAGCCTCTCACTACGGCGTTAATGCCCAATTCGGTTCAATCGATATGCCAGCCGTAAATAAATACCGTGACGGCATTGTCGACCGCCTATTCAAAGGCCTAACTGGTCTTGTGGGTTCAAAAGACATCACTGTTGTTTCTGGTGAGGGTCGCCTAGTAGGACCCAAGACTGTCCAGGTCAACGGCGATAACTACACCGGCGAAAACGTAATTCTTGCTTCTGGCTCTTACAGCCGCTCGCTACCGGGTCTCGAGATCGGCGGCCGCGTCATCACTTCAGAGCACGCCCTGCAGCTCGACTTCGTACCAAACAAGGTGATCGTTCTTGGTGGCGGAGTCATTGGTGTTGAATTCGCTTCGATCTGGCGCTCATTTGGTGCCGAAGTGACCATCGTTGAAGGCCTACCTAGCTTGGTCCCAAACGAAGAGCCAGCAGTGAGCAAGGCCCTTGAGCGCGCATTCCGTAAGCGCGGCATTGATTTCAAGACCGGTGTTCGTTTCTCCGGCGTCGAGCAGCACGAGAATGGCGTAGTGGTTTCGCTAGAG
>CANGGL010000034.1 GCA_947453465.1 Microbacteriaceae bacterium
ATTTTTTGAAATTCGGCCGCAGTGGATTCATCGGTGATCTCGAGAAAATCAAAAAGATGATGGGTTATCCCCCGCCGCTCGGACATTGTTAACTTTGCTGTACCAATGTCCATGCCCTTATAAAACTGCATCGAGTCACAGTTGAGAACCTCAGCTTGACCGCCTGAAGCAATGATGTGTTCCGCAATGTCGATTGCGAGTGCTGACTTGCCGGCCCCGGTTGGGCCGACCACCGCAATGAGCTTTGACACTAGTGTTTGTGCGCTGCGGCGCCTGGTTTGCCTAGGCCAGGAAGCCCAAGCGAAACACCTAACTTGCCGGATGGCGAGTTTACCGGTGGCACTGCGCAGCTCGCGGCCTCCGCTCGATCCCAGGCATCACCGGCGATGGTGCGGCGAAGCGAGTAACCAAGGTCTGCGATCAGGTGGTACGGGCCAGCCTCGGTAATGATTGCAGTGACGAGATCGCCTGGGCGAGGAACCTCGGCATCCGCAGGTAGAGCAAAGTGCACCAAACGGTTATCTCTTCCGCGACCGCTCATGCGATGCGTTGCATCATCTTTGCGCCCACCGTTTGAGACCAAAACCTCGACAGTGTCCCCAATCAGGCTTTGATTCTCCTCGAGGGAGATTCGGTTCACCAGCTCTAGAAGCCTCTCGTATCGCTCCTGGACAACTGCCTTAGGCAATTGGTCAGGCAACAGGGCCGCAGGAGTACCCGGACGCTTTGAGTACTGGTAGGTGTAAGTCGCTCCGAAACGCGCCTCCTCGACCACACGCATGGTCTCAAGGAAATCCTCTTCGGTCTCGCCTGGGAAACCGACGATCAAGTCGGTGGTGATGGTGGCGTTTGGAATATGGGTTCGAACGCGTTCAAGAATGCCAAGGTACTTATCGCTCCGGTAGCTACGACGCATTTCCTTGAGGACCCTATCGCTTCCAGACTGAAGCGGCATGTGGAGCGTTGGCATGACATTAGGCGTCTCAGCCATCGCATAGATGACATCATCGGTAAATGCGGCGGGGTGAGGGCTAGTGAAGCGAACCCTCTCGAGCCCTTCAATCTCACCGCAGGCGCGTAGCAACTTCGCGAACGCACCCTTGTCTCCAAATTCAACACCATAGGTGTTCACATTCTGACCTAGCAATGTGATTTCAATAACGCCCTCAGCGACCAATGCCTTTATCTCAGCGAGGATTTCGCCCGGGCGACGATCCTTCTCCTTACCGCGCAAGCTTGGGACAATACAGAAAGTGCAGGTGTTGTTGCAACCAACCGAGATGGACACCCAAGCGGAATAGGTTGAGTCACGTTTAGTCGGCAAATCAGATGGGAAAGTTTCGAGCGACTCGAGTATCTCAACCTGAGCTTCATTATTGTGTCGCGCGCGTTCAAGAAGAGCGGGCAATGACCCGATGTTGTGGGTACCGAAGACAACATCCACCCAAGGTGCCTTTTTGATGATTACGTCGCGGTCCTTTTGCGCCAGACAACCGCCAACAGCGATTTGTAAGTCGGGCTTTACCTCTTTGTGCTCCCATAGCTGGCCGAGGTTTCCGTACAGTTTGTTGTCGGCATTTTCGCGAACGGCGCAGGTGTTAAAAACAACGACATCGGCAAGCCCCTCTTCGGCTCGAACATAGCCAGCGCCCTCGAGGAGCCCCGATAGGCGCTCCGAGTCGTGAACGTTCATCTGACAGCCGAAAGTGCGTACTTCGTAGCTGCGCTGGGTAGTGGTAGTCATCTCTAGAAGATTTTACGCCTTGCAGCGACTAGTCGGAATTTATCTGCGACTCGGCATGACGTATGGCAGCAAAAACAACCGAGGATGGGTATCCCTTGCGCCCAAGATAGCCAGCCAATCTTCGTTCCCGAACCTCGCGCGTCAACGTAGTCATTTGGCGGGCACGTCTGGTGGCCAGCCCCATCGCTGACTCAAAGTCATCCTCGGGGGTTATTGACTCAATCGCTTGTTCAACGAGTGGCGCAGGGACACCCTTTTCGTTTAGTTCACGCTTGATTGCCGATTTAGCTAAGCCCTTGAAATTGCGCCTGCTGTTCACAATGGTTTCAGCATAGGCAGCGTCGTCGATCAAGCCAACCTCGGTGAAGCGCTCTAAGACGCGCTCGGCAATCTCGCTCGGGATTTCGCGTTTTTCCAATATTTGACGAAGCTGGTGGGTTGATTTTGCGCTTCTCGCCAATTGGTGCAGAAGCACGTTTCTCGCACGCTGTTCCAGCCGTTCAGGGCTAGGCGCGGGTTTAGCGCGCTTTGGTTTCTCTGAATTATCAGATGAACTCGAAAAGCCTGACGATCTCCTTCGAGAACCGGCAGGCTTTCCGAGTTTTTCAAATGCCATTATTAGCTAGCCGCAGCTGCCTTTGCTGCTGAAGGTGACTTAGCAGCTGGAGAACTAACTTCATCAGCTGATTCCGCAGGAAGATCTGCAACTGCGCGTGGGACACCAATACCGAGCTTGGACTTGATCTTCTGCTCAATCTCGTCCGCCACTGCACCGTTCTCCAGCAAGTACTTGCGGGCATTTTCCTTACCCTGGCCAAGTTGTTCACCCTCGTATGTGTACCAGGCACCAGACTTCTTGACGATCTCTTTCTCAACACCGAAGTCAATCAAGCTACCTTCGCGTGAGATTCCGACACCGTAGATGATGTCGAACTCTGCTTGCTTGAACGGTGCCGCCATCTTGTTCTTGACTACCTTGACGCGGGTGCGGTTTCCGACTGCCTCGACGCCATCCTTCAAAGTTTCAATGCGACGAATGTCGAGTCGTACCGAAGCATAAAACTTCAATGCCTTACCACCGGCGGTGGTTTCAGGGCTTCCGAAGAATACGCCGATCTTTTCGCGCAGCTGGTTGATGAAAATCATTGTGGTGCCGGTGTTGTTTAGGGCACCGGTCAACTTTCTTAGAGCCTGCGACATCAGACGAGCCTGGAGGCCGACGTGTGAGTCACCCATCTCACCCTCAATTTCGGCGCGTGGAACTAGTGCAGCCACGGAGTCGATGACGATGATGTCGATTGAGCCCGAGCGAATCAGCATGTCGGCAATTTCAAGCGCCTGCTCACCGGTGTCAGGCTGGCTTACCAAAAGGGCATCGGTGTCAACACCTAGCGCCTTCGCGTACTCAGGGTCGAGGGCGTGCTCAGCATCGATAAAGGCGGCAATGCCTCCATTGCGCTGTGCGTTGGCGATGGCGTGCAGCGCCACGGTGGTCTTACCTGAAGATTCAGGACCGTAGACCTCAATGATTCGGCCACGTGGAAGGCCTCCGATACCCAGAGCAACGTCCAGAGCGATTGAACCAGTTGGGATTACTTCAACCGGTGCTCGTTCGTCTGAACCAAGTCGCATAACCGAACCCTTGCCAAACTGACGGTCAATCTGAGCCAGTGCGGTGTCTAGCGCTTTTTCGCGGTCTGATGGAGATGGCATGTGAGCCTCGTCTTTCTTTGGATGTTGCTATGACACTACGAATAGCCTCGGACATTTTGATCCTGGCCGGCGAAGTTGTTCAAAGTTTCTTGAAAAACTTGTCTGTTAGTAGATTAGCAATATTCGAACAAGATTTCGATACTTAAATATTCGGGCGTGTCGTTTGTTCGAAACTATTTCTTTGCACTTGGCTTCAAAATGCCATGCCAGCGAGACTTAGGTACGCCACTTTGTCTGCAGATAGCCAGCCAAACATCCTTTGGATCTTCACCTGCGGCAATCAACTGTTCACCCGATTTGTCACCGTGCTCCGTGAGCGAGAGGTCCTTGGCGATTACTTCGGAGTAGCCCGGACCGAATTCGTCCAGCATCAACTGGCGAAATTCACTCAGGCGCACTTTAAGACTGCTAAATCGTTGAGGTTAGGCACCAACGACGACAAGGTCGCGTGATTTTTCAGCCACAAGGTTGGTCGAATTCTTCGCGACGAGCTTGCCCGAACCAATGCGCGAGATGTCGAAGCTCTTGTTGAAGTCCGCGTAAAGTTCTACCGGTACGGTGTCTGGGATGACTACGCCCTCTAGAGCCGCTAGACGATCGCTTACCTTACGCATGATCACTGAAATTGGAACTTCGAGAGCATCGGCTACCGAAGCAAGAATCTCAGAGGATGCTTCCTTCTGCCCGCGCTCTACTTCGCTTAGATAACCAAGCGCTACGCTAGCCTTGCCGGCCACCTGGCGAAGAGTACGACCCTTTTGTAGGCGGAAACCCCTGAGCACGTCACCGATTTCCTGACGAACTAAAACCATTGGATCCTCCTATCTTTGATTCTGTTGTAGATAACATACCTGCTACCTAGGACAAACGTTAACTCGAACTGCTGAATGTTACCTGTGAGTAACTCCTAGTCAAACCAGCGAACTAAAGGAAATGTTCCCCGAGTGCAGCCAGTGCCGCCAACACGGCACCCTTGCGGATCTCGGCTCTGCCTCCGGCAATCTGAAGCGGATAGACGTAATCGCCATTTGGAGCTGAAATTCCGATGAACACCGTCCCGATACCTTTCCCGCCCTGCGGGTCTGGACCGGCAACACCGGTGGTTGCTAAACCAACCACTTGCGACTCGTCCAAGCCAGACTTTTGGGCCAGCTTTGACCTAACTCCCCCAGCCATTTGAGCGACCACCTCGGGGTCAACGGCCCCCTGCTCCTGAAGCAGCGCCCGAGATACACCCAGCAGTTCATGCTTGAGCTCGGTCTGATAGGCGATCAGACCGCCGAGTAATACCTTTGACGCCCCAGGCACATCAACGAAGGCCGAGGTTAGGAGACCGCCGGTTAGAGATTCGGCAATGGCCAGATGAAGTCCGGCATCATGCAGGGCCTTCACCAAGGCGGTAGCGGAAAGCTCCGGCGTCAATTCTCAACTCCTGGCTTTGAGAGCCGCTGCTACGTACTGCGCACCTGAGTAAACCGTAAGGACTACCGAAGCCAGGATTAGAGCATCCTCAAAGAATCGATACCACTCGAACGGGAACCAGGCTGTCAATGGAGAGACCACAAAGCCGACCATGATTCCCTGGAAAATTGTCTTAAGTTTGCCGCCCGAGGATGCCGCAATAACGCGCTTACGAACAACGATCAGACGGTAAATGGTGATTCCCAGTTCGCGCACGAGAATCAGGACGGTAACCCACCACGCAATTTCTCCGAGAATCGAAAGGGTTACGAGAGCACCGCCCAGAAGAGCTTTGTCGGCAATTGGGTCAAGCAACTTTCCTAGGTTGGTAACCAAACCCTTTTTACGCGCGATGGCACCGTCGACTCCGTCACTAGCCATGATCACAATGAAAACTAGGACCGAGAACCAGCGCAGCGGTGACTCGCTGTCTCGAACACTGACCAGGCCCCAAATGAAGAATGGAACCGCGAGAATCCGGGCCATCGTTATGGCATTGGGCAGGTTCCACGGGCTAGTGGCATTTGAGGTTTGAGTTTTTACCATTAGTTTCGACCCGTCAATTGCCATGCATCTTCATCGCCGTCATCTTCGTCACCGGTCACGATAATTGACCGATCAACATGAGCTCGCGGGACGAATTCCTCGAAGTTACCCGCTGCCAAATTGCCTCCGCTTGCGTCATCAAAATCATCGATGGCGGCAGCGACCTGCTGAACCGGTGCGCTTGCGCTGGCGCCAGGCTCCCCCCTGAGCTGCGCGAGCACAGTGCCAAGATCTTCGGGCTTTACCAATACGTCGCGCGCCGTCGAACCCTCACTAGGGCCAACAATCTGACGAGACTCCATTAGGTCCATGAGACGGCCAGCTTTTGCGAAACCGACCCGAAGTTTGCGCTGCAACATTGAGGTTGAGCCAAACTGTGAGTTGATGACCAGTTCGGCCGCCTGCAAAAGGACCTCCAGGTCGTCACCGATGTCGGCATCCACCATTTTCTGAACTGCGACTTCTTCTACGTCGCTGCGGTACTCAGGAGCCATCTGAGCCTTGACATGCTCGACAATTTTGTGGAGCTCACTCTCGGCCAACCAAGCGCCCTGCACTCGAATTGGCTTGTTGGTGCCCATCGGGGAAAACAGGGCGTCGCCCTGACCGATGAGCTTCTCGGCACCGGGCTGGTCGAGAATAACTCTCGAGTCGGTAACCGAGGTCACTGAGAAAGCCAGGCGAGAAGGAACGTTGGCTTTAATCAAACCAGTCACCACATCAACCGAAGGTCTCTGCGTGGCCAGGATCAGGTGAATGCCGGACGCTCGCGCTAGCTGGGTAATGCGAACGATGGAGTCTTCGACATCGCGTGGCGCAACAATCATCAGGTCAGCCAGCTCGTCAACAACAACTAGCAGGTATGGATAAGGCTGAAGGACTCGCTTGCTTCCTTCAGGCACCTTGACTTCACCGGCAACTATCGCGCGGTTGAAGTCATCAATGTGCTTGAATCCAAAGCTGGCCAAGTCGTCGTAACGCATGTCCATCTCTTTGACGACCCATTGAAGGGCCTCGGCCGCCTTCTTGGCATTGGTGATGATTGGGGTGATCAAGTGAGGAACGCCCTGGTAAGCGGCTAACTCCACTCGTTTAGGGTCAATCAAAACCATGCGCACTTCTGCCGGTTTGGCCCGCATGAGAATCGAGGTAATCATCGAGTTCACGAAGCTCGATTTACCTGCACCGGTTGCACCGGCGACCAAAAGGTGAGGCATTTTGGCCAGATTAGCCACAACGAAGCCACCTTCGACATCTTTTCCAACACCGATGGTCATTGGGTGCAAACTCTTGGTTGCAACCTCCGAGCGCAAAACATCGCCAAGAGAAACGGTTTCGCGGTCGATGTTAGGAATTTCGATACCGATTAGCGACTTGCCTGGGATCGGGGCGAGAATTCTGACCTCATTGCTGGCCACGGCGTAAGAAATGTTGCTCGCTAGACGGGTGACCGCCTCAACCTTTACTCCGGGGGCAAGCTCAACTTCGTATCGAGTTACCGTTGGGCCGCGTGAGAACCCAACCACCATGGCGTCAACACCAAACTCCTTGAAGACATTTGTGATGGCTACGACGATTTGCTCGTTGGCAGCTGATTTGGCCTTTGGAGGGGTGCCCGGTGCCAAGAAACTTGACGGCGGCAGAACGTAGGCTCGACGCGCTTGTGCCGGAGCACTCGCTTGTGCCGAGGCGGAAGAGGAAGCACTCGATGATGGCACACCGCCAGCATCGGTAACCGACACGGCCGGAGCCACAGAGTTAGGTGCAACGAAGATCGGCGCGCCAGGAAGCGAAATTGGTTCGGTGACTGCGCTGTCTACCGAAGGAATGTTTAGTTCAACCGGGTCGCCAAAAAGAGTGTCGAGAACATCATCATCGGCCTCAAGGGAAGCCTGAGTGGTGGCGATCGGAGTGTCAAAGGCAGGCTCATCCCCAGCCTTACCCTTGCGCCACCAAGGCACCTTGGTGCCATCGAATGCATCCAAAACTTCTTCGTCTGGCGTATCCACCGAGCTGCGCTCGGCTCCGGCGCCGAAAAGATACTGAGTCAACTGCCTAAACCGCTCTCCGATGCGATTTGGAGTGGTTTTAGTCAGAATCAGTAGCGACCCAAAGGTGAAGGCCACAAGGACCAGGCCTGTCGCCCAAACGTTGAAGGGTGGCCCACCGAGGGTGTTCAGAAACGCAACCGAGATCAGCCAACCAAAAACTCCACCGGCTCCCGATAGCGCAGCAACGCCATCAGAAGGCTGAGGTGGCTTGACAGCAAATGTGTGAAAGAAACCGCTAAGCGAAACCAGGAAGAGAAATAGACCGACCCCGATGCGACCATTATCTCGAGTGGTTGATGGGTTTCTCATTAGGTAAATCGAGAAGATAACCATGACCACCGGCAAAACATATGCCACCGGGCCAAAGAACAGACCAAAGGTGTTGTTGTTTAGGTCGACGGCCCACTGCGTTTTAGCCAAGAACCAGGTAAAAATTGCGCCAGCAACACCGAGTAGGAAAATGAAAAAAGGAAGTCCATCTCGGCGGTCTTCGCGAGCAATTTTCTCTTGACTAAGAGACCTTGCTCCAGCACCGACAACGTGCGCCAAACCCATGTAGAAAGCCACAAGAATTCGAATAAACCCATTGGCCGCAGGAGTATATACCTGGTTTCGGACAGGTTGTTTCGAACCGCGAGGAGCGGGATTGCGCTTAGGTGCCGGTTTCCGTGTAGCCATGCGTCAAAACTAACAGTGACCACGGACAGAAACGTGAAGGCACGAGGCAAAAAGCCAGCGAATTAGCCCTTTATAACCACCGGGATAATCATCGGACGACGACGGTGAGCCTTGTTGACCCAGGTGCCAATCGTTCGGCGAATTACTTGCTGTAGCGCATAGGTGTCATTAACACCTTGACCAGCAGCTTCAGCCAACGCTCGCTCAATCATTGGCTTCACAGCATCGAAGACATGGTCTTCTTCAGCGAAGGCTCTTGCGCGAATTTCTGGACCAACGATGACTCGCCCGTTCTCGTCAACAACACAGAAAATAGAGATGAATCCCTCTTCGGCTAGAACGCGACGGTCTTTTAGATCGTCTTCGGTGATCTTGCCGACTGTCTTACCGTCAACGTAAAGCAATCCACACTCAACTGAGCCAACCACTTCTGCGATGCCATCGACTAGGTCGATTACCCAACCGTCTTCGGTGATTAGAACGCGTTCGCTAGGAACTCCGGTCTGCTCAGCCAGCTTTCCGTTTGCGATCAGATGGCGATATTCGCCGTGAACAGGCATCACGTTGCGCGGCTTCAGGATGTTGTAGCAGTAAAGCAGCTCTCCCGCCGCCGCGTGACCAGACACGTGGACCTTGGCATTACCCTTGTGAACCACATTGGCACCCAACTTGGTGAGACCATCGATGACACGGTAAACCGCGTTTTCATTGCCAGGGATGAGAGAGCTCGCCAGGATGACGGTGTCGCCCTCTCCAATCTCGATGTCATGCTCGAGGTTAGCCATACGCGCCAACACGGCCATGGGTTCACCCTGCGAACCGGTTGACATGTAAACAACCTTGTCTTCTGGTAGCTTGGCAGCCTGCTTGAGGTCGACAAAATCCTCGGTCTCGGCCGTTAGGTAGCCCATTTGAATGGCAATCTGCATGTTGCGAACCATTGAGCGGCCCACCAAGGCAACTTTTCGGTCGTTGGCCTTAGCTGCGTCGACGACCTGCTGAACTCGATGAACGTGGCTTGAGAAAGACGCCACGATGACCCGCTTCTTTGAGCGAGCAATGACATTTTCGATAACCGGACCGATGTCCTTTTCGAGCGGGGTGAAACCAGGAACGTCGGCGTTGGTCGAGTCGCTCATGAATAGATCGAGGCCCTCTTCGCCCACGCGTGCAAACGCACGAAGGTCGGTTAGTCTACCATCTAGTGGCAACTGGTCCATTTTGAAGTCGCCGGTGTGAAGCACCGTTCCGGCTGCCGAACGAATCACAACTGCGAGTGCATCAGGAATTGAGTGGTTTACCGCGACGAATTCGAGATTGAAGCCGGCAAGTTGTTCACGTTGGCCCTCAACGACAACCATCGAGTAAGGAGTGATGCGGTGTTCTTTTAGCTTGGCCTCGATGAACGCAAGGGTCAGCGCAGAGCCGAGAATTGGGATATCAGCCTTCAAACGGAGAAGATATGGAACACCACCGATGTGGTCTTCGTGTCCGTGGGTCAGGAAGATACCAATGACGTCATCCATGCGGTCCCGCAAATAACCAAAGTCCGGCAGGATCACATCGATGCCTGGTTGGTGCTCCTCAGGGAACAAGACACCGCAGTCGACGATCAGAAGTTTGCCATCGATTTCGAAGACGGTCATGTTGCGACCAATTTCGCCAATGCCACCCAGCGGAATAATGCGAAGGACGCCCGGACGCAATGGAGCGGGTGCCGGAAGGGTTTGAACCAAGGGTTCTCTTTTCTATTTGGTTGTCATGCGCTCTTGCGCATCTTGTAAATAACTCGCGCTTGGCGCGTCAAAGGTACCTAAAATCGAGCGTTAGGGCTCTATCGGGTGGTACCGGCGATCTTCGGCAGGGCACCGCCAGCGGCGGCGTTGCGGTCAGGGCGGAAGTTGTCGAAGGTTAGACCAGTGACGGCGCCGACGAGGTCGATGTCGGCCTCGATACGAGCAGCCTCGGCATCCTCTGGACCAACTAAAGGCAAGCGCACACGTGGGCTCGAGATGACACCCAGGCCGTTCAAAATGTACTTAGCAGCTACGGTGCCTGGCACGTGAGTCATAGCTGCACGCTGAAGTGCATCGAGGCTGTTGTGTACTTTGAGAGCGTGGTGGAAGTCGTTACGGTTAGCTGCGTCAATCAGCTCGCGGTATGCCGCCGGTGCGATGTTTGCTGTAACCGAAATACAACCGACGGCACCGATTGACAGGTGCGGCAAGAGGTTTGAGTCATCGCCCGAGAAGTAGAACAGGCCCGTCTCATTCATGATGCGCGTTGCCTGAGCAAGGTCACCCTTAGCGTCCTTCACCGCGATGATGTTTGGGTGCTTCGAAGCTCGGTGGAAGGTGTCGTGTGAGATGGCAATACCGGTTCGGCCAGGGATGTCGTACAAGATCACTGGAAGATCGGTTGAGTCGGCCACCATTCGGAAGTGCGTCAAAACGCCAGCCTGGGTCGGCTTGTTGTAGTAAGGAGTGACGATCATGATGCCGTCGGCGCCGGCTTTTTCGCTGGCCTTGTAAAGCTGCATGGCATGCGCGGTCTCGTTTGAGCCACCACCGGTGATGATTTTGGCGCGGCCGGCAGACACTGACTTGCCAACCTCGACAAGCTTGATTTTCTCAGCATCGGTCAGGGTGCTGGTCTCACCAGTGGTACCAGTGACCACAACTCCGTCGGCTCCGTTAGAGATGACGTAATCGATTAGCTTCTCGGTATCAGCCCAATCGACTTCACCGTCAGCGGTCATCGGAGTGACTAGAGCGACCAGGGTCTGGCCAAAAATGTTCTTGTGCGACATGCTCTAAGCCTAGCGGGTAGCGCTAAAACAAAACTGGGCTGACCTCTCGGTCAACCCAGTTTCGAAGTTAGATTCCAATTAAGGAGCCACTCGGCCGTTCTTATTGAAAGCTTCATAGGTGTAAGGCATCAATTCGGCCCAGAACTCTTCCATCTTCTCGGCACACATCTCGATCTCGCGCTGAGGGAATGACGGGAAGTGGGTTCCTTCGCGCTGCGTGCGCAGACTCAGGAAGTTCATGAGCGCACGTGAGTTCATCGTCACATACATGCTCGAATAAATGTTGAGCGGCAAGACGATTCTGGCAACTTCGCGAGCAACGCCAGCCTCAAGCATGCGCTTATAAGACTCGTATGCCTGCTGTGAAGTGGTGCGAGACTCTTGCTCAACCAAGGCGATTTGCTCGGCTGAACCAGGCAAGAACTCGTAGTGACCGGTCTTGCCGACCTGAATTAGGTTTCGGTCAGGGCCAGGCACGTAGAAGACCGGCGAAAGCTCCTTGTATCGACCAGATTCTTCGTTGTAGCTCGCGATTCGGTGACGCATGAATTCACGGAAAACGAAGATTGGAGCCTGAACGTAAAAAGTCATCGAGTTGTGTTCGAACGGTGAACCGTGACGGTCACGCATCAAGTAGTTGATGAGGCCCTTATTGCGTTTCTCATCCTCCGAGGCATCGGTGTGGGCAGCGGCAGAGTCAAGGGTCTGCTCGCCCTGAGTTGAAACGCGAGCCGCAAACAGGACGTCTGAATCGGACGCGCTTGAACGGACTAGTTCGACGGTTACGTCGCTACGAAAAATGATGTCTGACACGCCAATAAGCCTAATGGTAAAAGAACGGTCCCTCGCGAATGACGCGAGGGACCGAAAACCAAGGCCGTCGAGGTTAGAACTTTTTGATTAGCCCAAGACGCTGAAGCCCGACGTAGATCTGGCAACCAAGGCAAAAAGCAAAAACGGCGTTCAAGAAGGCGGCAATGAATGCTGCAGCGGCTGCGATGGTCAAGCCGTTGGCAACTCCGAAAGCACCCAGGACGAGGCCGGTACCGGCCACGAGCAGGCCAATCAGTTGCGCGAACTGAGGAGGACGAGGGTCCTCCAGCTCCTTGGGTGCGGCCAGGTTTGGACGAACCAGCTTTTTGAAAATCAGACCGTATGGGTGCTTAGAGTTGCCGAAGATTGCACCAACGGCAAATAGTGCTGTCACGACAGTCAACAGAATGTAGGCGCTGCCCTCGGTTGCCTTGTCTAGCGAAAGAAACACGGTGATCAGTAAGAGCACCGATGTGATTGCAGCACCGAAACGTGGGCCGCGTGGGTCAATGCCGGCTGGAGTCTTTTTGATTTCGCTCATTAGATGTGAAAACTTCCTAGTTCATCTTGAATGGTTTGTGGTTTTGCAGCTCCACCAATTCTGGAGGTAACCACACCGTTCTTGTCCAGTACCAGAGTGGTTGGGGTCTGCAGAATATTGAATTTGTTAGCGAGGTCTAGACGATTGGTGATGTCCACCTCGATGTGCAAAACATCGTCGTGCTGAGCCTCTAACTCGTGAAACAGCCTTGCGGTCTGCGTACATTGACTACACATCTCGGAAGAAAACTGCAGGAAAGTCACTCGCTCACCAAATTTTTCAACCGGCTTGCCGTTTTTGGTTGCGCCAATTTCTTTGAGATTGATCACTTCACCCGAATGAATCTTCTTGGCAGTTCCAGTGCGAGCTCTCCAGATCAGACCGGCAACGCTAGCCAAGGCCACCAGGGCAATAACCAGTAATACTTTAAGATCGAGGCTCATGCAATAAGGGTAGTTTCATCCGGGACGAGTGTCGCCTTCAATACGTTTTATGACGATTGGAGTCTATTTTTATTTGCGATTTCAATGGCCGTCCGCATCGATTGGCGTGCCCTTCTGCCATCCCCGGCTGCATCGTAGGCCAACGAAAGATTGAACCAGCTGTGCCAGTCTTCTGGCTGCTTCTGAGCGAGATCGGAGTAATCAGCAAACACTTTTTGAGCTGATTCTCTAATCGGTCGACCACTCGGACGCAGCTCGAGCTCAAAGATAGGCCACCTGCCTTCGGCGCGCACGATTTTGGCTAACTTTTCGGTTTGCAAACCAAACTTCAGTTCACGAAAAATAGCCCAGAACCCAACCGCTGGTAACCCAAAAAGAACTACGCCCATGGTCTTGGCAATCCAGTCATCAATTTGAATCAAAGTGATCGCCTGGTTGGTCATGAGGTAAAGATAAATCAGCGTTATGAAGCTAAGGAGCACCGCTCCGACTTTGGGATTTGTCATGAGATTACCCAGACCGCTAGTCGTTGAGCTGAAAATCAACAACGGACTGCAGACCCAGCATGAGACCGCTGGCTTTCGAGGCCACACGTAGCGAAAGCTGAATTCCATGACCATACGAAGCAACCGAACTGACCTCATGGCTGATGGTAAGAACCTCGCTGTTTCCGCCAAAATAAACGTCTTGTTTGGCTGAGACACCAGCCAGACGGAGGCTGTGAATCGGCACGCCGGCGACAACTTCGCCTCGCGCACTTTGGCCGACACCGGGGATGAGCGGCTGAGTCCTTCCGGCCCGAGACTCTGCGATCATCTCGGCGGTTCTAACCGCGGTGCCTGATGGTGAATCGATCTTGCCAGCGTGGTGCGCCTCGACAATTTCAATCGAATCAAAGAACTTTGCGGCCTGGGCTGCGAATGAGCTGGCCAACATCGAACCGATTGAGAAGTTGGGAATGACCACTACGGCGGCAGTCGGATTGGCCGCGAGTTTGTGCTCAACCGAGGCTAGTTTTGACGCTGACCAACCGCTGGTACCCACAACAACCTTGAGGTTGTTGGCGATGCAATAGTCAACGACCTGCTCAGAAATCTCAAGGCGCGTGACCTCGAAAACCACATCGGCACCGATGACCTGGCTAAGCTCGCTCTTCGAATCAAGTGCAGCATGCAGCGATAGGTGCTGAGATCCCTGAATGATGTCCAGGGCAAGCTTGCCCATGCGTCCGGTGGCGCCGACAACGGCAACTTTGATAGTCATAGGTCAAACTTACAGAAACTCGTCAAAGATTTTTTCGTTGAGGTCACCCACGGCAACAATCGAACGCTCTCGACCTGCGATATCTGCGGCCAAGGTTTGAATGTCGGCCAGGGTGACTGCCTTGAACAAGGCAAGCGAGTCGTTTAGGTCGACGAACTCACCGGTGACTACTTCACTGCTCACCAAACGACTCATTCGAGCTTGAGTGCTTTCAAACTTGAGCGCCAGCGACCCTGAGATGTTTCCAATCGCCAAATCAAACTCCGCTTGAGTGATTCCCTCGTTGGCGACCTTGTCAAACTCTTCAATCATCAGGCGGGTTACTTCTTGGGTTTTTTGCGGTGAGCAACCTGCGTAGAGGCCAAAGTAGGCGCCATCAGAGTAGCCCTGGTTGAACGAATAGACCGAGTATGCCAAGCCGCGCTTCTCGCGAATCTCCTGGAACAGTCGCGAACTCATACCGCCACCCAAAACCGTGTTGAGAATGCCCATTGCGAATCGGCGCGGATCATTGGCAATCAAACCCTGAACACCAACCAGCACATTAGCTTGCTGGGTTGGACGGTTGATTACCTTTAGAGCGCTGCCGCGCTTAATTTCTGATTGAGCCAGCACACGACGTGGAACCGGTGTCGCCTGGACGGAGAGATCCCAGCCGGCCTCCCCCAGCGCCCGCTCAACCTGCTCGATCAGAGCGTCATGATTTACGCCACCGGCCGCCGCCACCACAAGATCCTGCGGGCGATAGTTGTTTTTGTAGTACTCCCAGACAGCATCACGCGTGACGGCTTTGATGGTTTCCGGTGTACCGCCAATCGGACGACCAAGTGCATGCTCGCCAAGTACGGCTTCGGCAAAGGCCTCGTGAGCAACATCCTCCGGGTCATCCTCGTTCATGGCCAATTCTTCGAGAATTACGGTTCGTTCGTTTTCAAACTCAACCGGGTCAATCAAGGATGAGGTGAGCATGTCGGCAATTACGTCGACTGCAACTGGCAGGGCCGTGTCTTGGACACGTGCGTAATAGCCGGTGTGCTCTTTACCGGTTGAAGCATTTGAGGATCCACCGATTTTGTCAAACTCGATGGCAATGTCTAGCGCGGTGCGCTTTGTGGTGCCTTTGAACAACAGGTGCTCAAGAAAGTGCGTGGAGCCGTGGTGACCATTGGTCTCATCACGCGAACCTACGGCCACAGAGAACGACACCGACGCGCTCTGGGCGCTTGGCATGTTCTCGGTTAAAACGCGAACACCGCTTGGGAGGACAGAACGACGAATCGAACTGCCTCCCGAAGCGGTGAACGAGAGCTCGCTCTGGTCAAGTGGAAATTGGTAATCACTCACAGTAAAACCAGAACTTTCTATTGCTTTATTTACTCTTCGTCAGAATCTGAGGCTGCCGCAGCACCCTCTTCACCCTCGACAACTGGGCCAAGCGAAAGCTTGCCACGGTCATCGATCTTGGTGATTTCG
>CANGGL010000035.1 GCA_947453465.1 Microbacteriaceae bacterium
ATTTGAACCCGTGGGTTTACAGCTTTGCAGGCTGTTGCTTTGGGCCGCTCAGCCACTCCACCATGCTTTGCGAGGCTTACGCCCTACTGCGAGCGGATGACGAGATTCGAACTCGCGACCCCAACCTTGGCAAGGTTGTGCTCTACCACTGAGCCACATCCGCGTTGCTCTCTTTCGAGAACTTGAATACTCTAACCGATTATCTCGGCCTAAGCAAACTGAGTTTATCCGTGTCGCAAAATACTAGTTTCGCCAGGTCCAACGCGGGTCTGTGCCGGCATAGGCCAGCTCTCCGTGCTGTACGAGGTCCACTCCGGCGATTTCGTCGGTGCTGGTGACTCGGAACCCAATTGTCTTCTGAATGAGCCATCCGAGGGCGTAGGAGATCGCAAAGGCATAAACCAAAACAACCGCCGCCCCGAGTGCCTGCTTGCCAAGCTGTTCCGCTCCAAACCCTAGGAATAGTCCAACGCCGTTTCCGAATAGGCCAATGAATAGCGTCCCAACCAGACCGCCAACCAGGTGAATACCCACCACGTCTAGAGAGTCATCGAAGCCGAGAACGAACTTCATCTCAATTGCCAAAGCGCACACGACGCCGACGATAGCGCCTAGGACTAGGGCCCAAACCGGGGCGATGTACGCGCAAGCCGGGGTGATGGCTACCAGACCGGCAATTGCGCCCGAGGCAACACCGATTGAGGTTGGCTTACCGTGTGCAATTTGCTCATAGATTGCCCAAGTAACCATGGCTCCAACCGGAGCCGCCAGGGTGTTGATGAATGCCAGCGATGCCACGCCATCGGCGGCGAGCTCTGAGCCGGCGTTGAATCCGAACCAGCCAAACCAGAGGATTGCGACACCAATTAGCACTAGTGGCACGTTGTGAGGTGCGTGCATGCCCTTGGTGAAACCAAAACGCTTGCCTAGCACCAGGGCCAGGGCCAGTGCGGAAGCGCCGGAGGCGATTTCGACAACGGTTCCGCCGGCAAAGTCCAGTACGCCGACGTTGTAAACCAACCAACCGCCATCGATGACCTTGCCATCTTTCGCTGTGAAGTTGAAGATCCAGCTGGCCACCGGAAAGTAGACCAGTGTTGCCCAGAGGCCGGCGAAGACCATCCACGAACCAAATCGGGCTCGGTCAGCAATAGCGCCGGAAATTAGTGCCACGGTGATGATGGCAAATGTGCCCTGAAACCCAGCAAAGGCGAGGCCTATGCCATCGCCCGTCTTTGCGGCTGCAATTTCATCGGCCAGAACCAGTTTCGAGAAGTCAATGCCGGCAAATCCATCAATGCCATAGAAGTTGCCGTGACCAGCGCCTGAGAATGAAATGGCGTAACCGAAGAGGATCCACATCACTCCGATGAGTCCAAGCGAGCCGATGCTCATCATCATCATCGAGACCACGCTTGAAGCACGAACTAAACCGCCATAAAAAAAGGCTAGACCGGGCGTCATAAATAGAACCATTGCTGAGCAAATGATCAAAAACATGGTCTGGTCGTTATTCATGGTGCCTTTCGAAAAGCGTTCCGCATGCAAAAAGAGCGGGCCTCCCGAAGGAAACCCGCCCTCTAGGGCTTGCTTAGATATTAGCCTCGGTCTGCACCGAATGCATAAGCCTCTTCACCGTGAACTACGGTGTCGATGCCGGCGATTTCATCCTCGGCTTTGACTCGGAAGCCGATGGTCTTTTCGATGACAAACCCAATGATTAGCGCTAGAACGAATGAGTAGACGAGCACTGCACCGGCACCGAGTGCCTGCATTGCGAACTGGTGCCAGCCGAAGCCGAACGCTGCGCCCACGCCGTTGCCAAAGATGCCGATGAACAGGGTTCCTACGATTCCACCGACAAGGTGGATGCCAACAACATCGAGTGAGTCATCAAAGCCCAGAGCAAACTTTAGGTCGATGGCTAGTGCGCACAACATACCCGCGATTAGACCGAGCACCATTCCCCAGATTGGGTCAAGCGACGCACAGGCCGGAGTGATTGCTACGAGACCAGCAACGGCACCTGAACCAGCGCCGATTGAGGTTGCCTTGCCGTGCTTGAATTTCTCAACAATCAACCAACCGAGCATCGCGGCTGCCGGGGCAGCCAAGGTGTTGATAAAGGCAATCGATGCGATTCCGTCAGCAGCAAGCTCTGAACCTGCGTTGAAGCCGAACCAGCCGAACCAGAGAAGTGCAACACCGAGAAGGGTTAGCGGAACGTTGTGAGGCTGAGTGATTCCCTTGCTGAAGCCGAAGCGCTTACCAAGAATGATTGCAAGTGCTAGACCTGCCGCACCTGCGTTGATGTGAACCGCAGTTCCGCCGGCGAAGTCAATTACACCGAGGTCGTGAACGATCCAACCACCGTCAACAACCTTGCCGTCGGCAAGAGTGAAGTTGAAGACCCAGTTCGCAACTGGGAAGTAAACCACGGTTGCCCAAAGGCCAGCGAAGACCATCCATGCGCCAAACTTGGCGCGGTCAGCGATAGCACCTGAGATGAGCGCAACGGTGATGATGGCGAAAGTTGCCTGGAAGGCAACGAAGCCGAGTTGCGGGAACGCGCCCGCTGGCTTAGCCGCATCTGCAACCTGTGCCGAAAGCCCGAGGAAGGAGGTGTCAATTCCGAACCAACCATCGATACCGATGAAGGTGTCGGTTCCGCCATTTGAGAAGGCGATGGCGTAACCATAAAGAACCCAAAGAACAGCGATGAGCCCGAGAGAGCCGAAGCTCAACATCATCATGCTTACAACGCTCTTGGCCTTAACCATGCCGCCGTAGAAGAATGCCAGACCCGGGGTCATCAGCAAAACAAGGGCGGAACAAATGAGCACGAATGCTGTGTTGCCTTGATCCATTCGCTTACCTCTCTCTAAAAAATATCGGAAGCCAAGTTGTTCTTGACTACAAGAGAGAGTTTGACTGCCTTAAGTTTCCGGAGGGCACTCGAAATGTTTCGAGTATGTAAAACGTGTTTTAGGCTGCGTCGGTCAATGCGCCAATTCTAGAAACAGCACGAAGGTACTTCTTTCGATAGCCACCGCTTAGGTACTCCGGCGAAAAAATCTCAGTCATCACAAATTCGACTGCTCGAATCTTGACCTGTGACTCATAGGCCCTGTCGATGAAAGCCACGAAGCGGAGTGCGTCAACTTGATCGGTGAGCAAGTGCACGCCACCCAAAGCCAATCGGTCAATGCCGGCTACAAGGCGGCCGTATCTCGAGGGGTGAATCGTGGATAGGTGCTTCAGTAATCCGTCGAAGTTGTCGGCATAGACCTTTTCACCGTTTCCCGCACCTTCGGCTAGCCAGCCCTGAACTGCGTCAAGTGCATCTTTTCGGCCGGCGATATTGACCGGTCTGTGACGGTGGTCCTCACCATCAATGCGCAAAATCTTGAATCGGTCAGCAATACCGTGAATCTCGCGGGCAAAATCGGTCGCGGCGAATCTGCCCTCGCCAAGAGCATTAGGCGGTGTATTGCTTGTCGCGGCGAAACGGACCCCGTGTTTTTCCAATTCATTTAGAAGTCGCGACATCATCATGGTGTCCCCCGGGTCATCGAGTTCAAACTCATCGATGCAAACCAGGTCAAACTTTGATAGGGCCTTTACCGCTTCAGCGAAGGACAGAGCACCAATTAGGCCTGTGTAGGCAATGAAGCTGCCAAAGACTTTTTTACCCTTGAAACCATGCCAGATTGCAGCAAGAAGGTGAGTTTTACCAACACCAAAGCCACCATCTAGGTAAATGCCAGCAGGTGTTGGTTCCTTTTTAGAGAACAGTCCCTTACTCACCGATTTGCCAGCGGCAAACGCCTTCGCTTCGGCCAATGCGGTTGACTGAGACTCGTACTCCTGGTGAGGAATGTAGTTGGCGAAGCTCGCCTCGAAAAACTCTCGCGGTGGAACCAATTCTGAGAGAAGTTCGCTGGTGCTAACCGAAGGTGTGAAGTTGGCCAACTGTGGGTAGTCGGTATCAAAAGTTGCCAATTATTGCCTCGTCGTTAGTAGGTTCGCCGTATGTCGCTTAACCTTGTATTGAAAGTCTAATCGCCGACCCGAAAGCACTAGATCATGAGCGTTGCCAACGACCCATCAGCCAAATTTGCGGAGTACGCGCACCCAGAAGTCTTGGTGAGCACGAAGTGGCTTGCTGAGAACAAGGACCTACCAGGTCTGGTCGTGGTTGAGTCCGACGAGGACGTTCTTCTGTATGAAACCGGGCACATCCCTGGATCCGTGAAAATTGACTGGCACACCGACCTTAACGACCCGGTAACCCGTGATTACGTTGACGGTAAGGCATTTGCCGAGCTGATGAGTCGATCTGGTATCACCCGAGACACCACAGTGGTGATTTATGGCGATAAGAGCAACTGGTGGGCTTCATATGCACTCTGGGTTTTCAAGTTGTTTGGGCATCCGGACGTTCGTCTTCTCGACGGTGGACGCGATTCTTGGATCGCCGAGGGTCGGGAAATAACTCGCGACCAAACTGAAGTTATCGCTTCGGAGTATCCGGTAGTTGCCCGTGAGGATTCTAAGATCCGAGCATTCAGAGATGATGTTCTCAAGCACTTTGGCCACCCGCTCATTGATGTTCGCTCTGCCGTTGAATACTCGGGTGAGCGAACCCACATGCCTGATTACCCGGATGAGGGCGCATTGCGTGGAGGCCATATTCCTACCGCAAAGTCTGTCCCTTGGGCCAGAGCCGCCGGTGCAAACGGAGTTTTCAAAACCCGTGCCGAACTTGCAGCAATTTACTTCGATGAAATTGGTCTGAAAGAGGGCGACGATGTGATTGCTTACTGCCGCATCGGAGAACGCTCAAGCCACACCTGGTTCGTTCTCAACTATCTACTTGGCCTCCCTGGCGTTCGAAACTATGACGGATCCTGGACCGAGTGGGGCAGCCTAGTAGGCGTCCCTATTGTGAAGGGCTCTGAGCCGGGTCTGTTGCCGGTTCGCTAATCATGAGCAGCACTAAAGAGTCCATCGATTCGCTCGTCGCCGACTTCAATTCCCTTGAGGTTCGAGACCGTCTCTTGCTCCTGCTCGAATTTTCGGATAACTTGCCTGAACTGCCGGCACGCTATGCAGAGCACCCTGACCTGCTCGAACGCGTCGAAGAATGCCAATCACCGGTTTATCTCTTCGTTGAGGTTGACGCAGAGAAACGCGCCCAGCTGTTTTTTAGCGCTCCAGCAGAAGCACCTACAACCAGAGGATTCGCGGGAGTCCTACACGAAGCGCTAAACGGCCATCTCGTGGAGGACGTTCTTGCCGTCGACGAGGACTTTCCGAACCTTCTAGGTCTCACCGTGGCTGTTTCTCCACTCCGGCTTGCTGGAATGCGAGCAATCTTGCGTCGCATAAAGCGACAGATCAGCGAGAAAACCGCTTAATGCTCACGCGGGTGCTGCCAGCTCTTGAAGTGCTGCCGAGGATGACTGATGAAGAGCAGTCATGGGTTATTGCGCAACAGTTTGGAATTTGTGCTGGTTGGCGTCTGAACTTTGCAGTCAACCAAGCTGGCGAGGCATTTGGCCAAGATGGAACAAGTGGTGGCGTTTCTAACGGTTTGGACCGATTAGTGATGGGCAAACTTCGCTCGCAATCCGATCTAATCGTCACCAGTGGAGCCACAGCCAGAGCGGAGCGCTATAAAAGTTCCAAGCACGCGCGCATCGCAATAATTACTCGTACCGGAGACCTTGATAGCGTTCCAGCTGTCCAGGGAAGCCAGTTTTTCACTCCACTGATCATCACCAATGCAGAGAATTTCGATTCGGTTGAAAAAGCGCTAAACGATGTGGATGTTGAGGTAGTCAGTTATGGTGAAGCGACCTCGATGTTGGACCCCTTGAAGATCGTGGAATTGGTGGCCGGTTCGGGCTATCAGTCCCCTATCTTGGAGTCGGGCGCGAGTTTGTCTAGGGAGTTTATCCACGCCGGCGTGGTCAAGGAAGTATGTCTAACTATCTCTAAGACAGCAAAAGAGGCGTTCTCCGCTCGTAGCGTGTCACCATCCATGCTTAGAGCACTTTTTGGATCTGACGCAAACTTTGGATTAGTGGACATGTTGGTTACGAACGAAAACATCTTTACCCGCTGGATCCGCGTACCGAGTACCGAGGAAAACTCTGGGAGATAACCCCAATATCCGAGCAGATTGCGGCGTGGCAGCCCCAACCGGACTGCCCTTCGAAATAGGGTTGGAAGCCATGGATCTTTCTATCTCCCCCGACGCCTCCGCCGAGTTCTTGGCTGCCGTCGATGCTATTCGCTCCGCTGAGGTTAGAGAAGAAATTCACCTCAAGCAGATTGAAGAACCTGACAAGCTCGCCACTCACGCAATTGCTTTCACCGCGCACATCATCGAAGATTTGGCCACGCCCGCCGATGCCGGCACTGGAAGATTCGTCTTGCTATGGGAACCCGACATGCAGGAGTCCTGGGGTTCTCGGTTCAGGGTTGTCTGTTTCGCAAAGTCTCCCCTAGAAACCAACATTGGTGCTGACGAACTAGGCTCGGACATCGCTTGGGCTTGGCTAACCGATGCCCTAAGTAATCGCAATGCTGCATATGCAAATGCCGCTGGAACCGCTACCCGAATCATTTCGAGCGGGTATGGCTCTCTTTCAACTCAAGCAGATCACGCAGAACTCGAAGTCCGCGCCTCTTGGTCTCCTCAGTCCTATGAAATAGGGCAACATCTTGAAGCCTGGCAGGACCTGGTCTGCATCATGTCTGGATTCGCTCACCTACCTCAGGGCGTAAGTTCCATCGCTCCCCGGTCGGCACGATGAGCGACCGTCCCACAGTGGATGACGTTAAGTCGGCCGAGTCCGATCAGTCACTCGACGCCGTGGAGGCTCCCTCAGCACCTTTGCCGTTGCTGAGTTATCCGCGCGCCGAAGTGTTCATGGTTGAATCAGACGAAGAGTTAGCCGAAGCCGTCGAAACACTTAGCAAGCGCTCAGGCCCATTCGCTGTAGATGCAGAACGAGCCAGCGGTTTCAAATATTCGCAGCGGGCCTATTTGGTTCAGATTTATCGTCAGGGTTCACCTATCTACCTGATTGACCCTGCCGCTATCGCACCAGTCATCGATGCGAAGCCGTTCGAATCCTTGGCCAAATTAATGGGAACGGCGCCTTGGATTCTCCATGCGGCGAGCCAGGACATTCCATGTCTCCGAGAACTGGGCCTCGAAGCGCCTGAACTTCTTGACACTGAACTAGGTTCGAGAATCGCTGGACTCGAAAGAGTTGGTTTGGGAGCGGTGACCGAGCGTCTTCTCGGTGTTCGACTTGCCAAGGAGCACTCTGCGGTTGACTGGTCAATTCGCCCACTGTCAGATGACTGGTTGCACTACGCGGCATTGGATGTAGACGTATTGTTCGAACTTTGGGACGCGCTGGAGGCCGTTCTCGTCGAACGCGGCAAACTCGACTGGGCTAAGCAGGAATTCGCTGCAGTTCTCAATGCCCAGCCGAAGTCTGCCAAGGTTGACAAATGGCGAGGTATGACCGGTCTTCACGATGTGAAAGAGCCTAGAAAACTTGCCGTTGCCCGTGAGCTTTGGCTTGCGCGTGAGCAACTTGCAGTGAAGCTGGACGTTTCGCCAGGGCGACTGATCCCTGACTCATCGATCGTCAATGTTTCGAAGGAAACGCCTAGAACTAAACCACAACTTTCGGGCAATCGAGCCTTCGTTGGTCGCGCAAGCCGCACCTACGTCGATCTGTGGTGGAAAGCTATCGAGGATGGCAGCAACACGCGAGACCTCCCTCCTCTGAAGCTACCCGCTGTTGGAATTCCTAATCACCGCATCTGGCCGACACGTTTTCCCGAAGCCGATGCACGCTTGAAGGCCATTCGGCCACTTATTGCCTTGTGTGCTGAAGAGCACGGCATTCCGGTAGAGAACATTCTGACCCCCGACTTTTTGAGACAGATCTGCTTTGAGCCTCCATTAGCCACGGCGGAAGACATTAGCCAGGCACTAATTGAGCTGGGTGCAAGACCTTGGCAGGTTGAATTGGTAACTCCCCTAATTCTTCAGGGGCTGGCTGTGGCGTCCAAGGACGCTTCCGCTGGCTAAGTTTTTCTGATTCGCAGAAACTATTTTGCGCTAGCTCAGTTTTAGCTGTGTCTCATCGACGGCGCGTGCGTGTGGGACCCGTGATCCAACTACCTGGGCAACAATGTCGCGGGCAATGGCCTGTGCAGTCAGTCCGGTGTCTTCCAGGATCTGGTTGCGTGTCGCGTGATCAATAAACTCGTCGGGTAGACCAATCTCAGTTAGCGCTGTGTCGATCTGAGCTTCTCTAAGGTCCTGACGGACACGCGTTCCGATTCCTCCAACTTTGATTCCATCCTCGATGGTGACCACAAGTCGGTGCTGTGCCGACATCTCAACCACCGACTTTGGCACCGGAACAACCCATCGTGGGTCGACAACAGTCGCACCAATGCCCTGCGAGGCGAGCAGCTCAGCAACCTGTAGTGCGGTGGACGCCATAGCGCCAACCGACATGATGAGAACATCCTTGGCCGAAGCCTCGCGCAGCACGTCAACTCCGTCTTCGGTTCGTCTCACGGCGACTATCTCAGCGTTTGCCGCGCCCTTGCCGAATCGTATAACAGTTGGTCGGTCTGATACTTCAACAGCTTCGTTGAGAAGTTCCTTTAGTCGCACCGCATCTCTAGGTGAGCTCAGTTTGATTCCAGGCACGATCTGCAACATGGCAAGATCCCACATTCCGTGGTGGCTAGGCCCATCCGGGCCAGTCACACCGGCGCGGTCCAAAACAAAGGTGACACCGGCGTCATGCAGAGCAACGTCCATCAAAACTTGGTCAAATGCTCGGTTCATGAAGGTTGCGTATATGGCAACAATTGGATGCAATCCACCAAAGGCCATGCCAGCGGCGGAGGTTACGGCATGTTGTTCGGCGATTCCAACGTCAAAGACACGCTCTGGGTATTTGGTCGCAAACTTATCCAAACCAACCGGAATCAACATCGCGCCGGTAATGCCAACGACATCGGAGCGACGATCGGCTATCTTGACTACTTCTTCGCTGAATACGCTGGTCCAAGACTGGGCACCGCCCTGCTCGAGCGACTTTCCGGTTTCGGGGTCAATTTGGCCCACGGCATGGAACTGATCCTCTTGGTTCATTGCCGCTGGGTCATAGCCCTTTCCCTTTTGGGTGATGGCGTGAACAATAACTGGGTTCGCATATTTCTTGGCTTGCGTGAGCGCCTGCTGCATTGCGTCAAGGTCGTGTCCGTCAATAGGGCCGATGTACTTGATGTCCAAGTTTGGAAAGAGCCCCTTCGGTGCAAATGAACCGAGCAGACCCTTGCCGGCACCGCGAATCGCTGAGTAACTTAGACGTCCGATAACTCCGAACCTGAAGAAGAAGCTCTTGCTGGCGCGGTACAAACGGCGGTAAACCTTCTCGGTTCGAATGCCGTTCAAATAACGAGCCAATCCACCGATGGTCGGCGCATAAGAGCGCCCGTTGTCATTGACAACAATTACCAATTTTCGGTCATTGTCATCGGAGATGTTGTTTAACGCTTCCCAGGTCATACCTCCGGTTAGGGAGCCATCTCCAACCACTGCAATCACATAACGGTCGTCCTGCTTAGTGAGCTTGTAGGCTTTTGCAATTCCATCGGCCCATGACAGCGATGAGCTTGCGTGTGAGCTTTCAACCACGTCGTGAGCCGATTCGGAACGCTGCGGGTAGCCAGCAAGACCTTCACGTTGACGAAGCGTAGAGAAATCCTGACGCCCGGTTAGCAATTTGTGAACGTAAGACTGGTGACCCGTGTCAAAAATAATTGAATCATTTGGTGAGTCAAACACGCGATGAATCGCTACGGTTGTTTCAACCACACCGAGGTTTGGCCCAAGGTGCCCACCAGTCTTCGCTACGGAGCTAACCAAAAACTCCCGAATCTCGGAGCAAAGAGCAGTGAGTTCCTTCGGAGAAAGCTTGTCCAGATCTCGGGGACCGTGGATGTTTTCTAGGAGACTCATGCTGTATACAACTCTTGATTCGGTCCAGTATTTCCCTTAGGAAACTAGGCTTCTCAACACGAACTGCAAAATGCCGCCGTTACGGTAGTAATCGGCTTCACCAGGGGTGTCGATGCGGACAACCGCATCAAACTCAATTGCACCCTTTCCGGCAGCTGAATTTGCCGACGGAACTGCGCTCACGTGAACAGTCTTTGGGGTTACACCCTTGTTCAGCTCTTCGACGCCGGTAATACTAAAGATCTCGGTGCCATCAAGGCCCAGAGAGTCGGCAGTCTGTCCCGCTGGGAACTGCAATGGGAGAACGCCCATTCCGATTAGGTTGCTTCGGTGGATTCTTTCGAAGCTCTCGGTAATGACCGCACGCACTCCAAGCAGGCTGGTGCCCTTTGCAGCCCAGTCACGTGATGATCCAGAGCCATACTCCTTGCCACCCAGAATAACTAGCGGAGTTCCCTCTGCCTGGTAGTTGCTAGAAGCGTCATAGATGAACGACTGAGGGCCGCCATCTTGGGTGAAGTCACGGGTGTAGCCACCTTCAACATCGTTTAGAAGTTGGTTCCGCAGACGGATGTTCGCAAAGGTTCCACGAATCATTACCTCGTGGTTACCGCGGCGCGAGCCATAGCTGTTGAAGTCAACTCGTGAAATTCCATTTTCGGTCAAGTACTGACCAGCAGGAGAATCGACCTTGATTGAACCGGCTGGGCTGATGTGGTCGGTGGTTACCGAGTCACCCAACTTGGCCAAGACCCGAGCTCCAAGGATGTCCCTGACGGCATCAGGAGTCATCTTCATTCCATCAAAATAAGGTGGCTTGCGAACGTAGGTTGACTTAGCATCCCACTCAAACACGGCACCCTTAGGGGTTGGTAGTGACTTCCAACGGTCATCGCCATCAAACACGCCGGCGTACTGAGTCTTGAACATCTCAGAGTTGATTGATTCATCGATGGTCTTTTGGACCTCAGCTGCAGTTGGCCAGATGTCGGCTAGGAATACCGGCTGACCATCCATGTCTTCACCCAGCGAATCATTCTCGAAGTCGAAGTCCATAGTTCCTGCAAGCGCGTAAGCGATAACCAGTGGCGGCGACGCCAAGTAGTTCATCTTCACGTCTGGGCTGATGCGACCCTCGAAGTTTCGGTTGCCCGAGAGAACCGCGGTCACAGCAAGGTCGTTGTGGTTGATTGCCTCTGAAATCTCGTCTGACAACGGTCCAGAGTTTCCGATGCAAGTTGCGCAGCCATAACCAACCAGATTGAAGCCAAGTGCGTCCAAATCCTTGGTCAAACCGGCTTTGTTGTAATACTCGGTGACTACCTTTGAGCCCGGCGCCAGTGAAGTCTTGACCCAAGGCTTGGCCTTGAGGCCCTTGGCGACTGCGTTGCGCGCAACCAAACCGGCGGCAAGCATTACCGATGGGTTTGAGGTGTTGGTGCAAGAGGTAATCGATGCGATGGCAACGTGACCGTTGTCCATGGCGAAGTCCTGGCCCTTAACGGCGGTTGGCTTCGATGCCGTGTCCGAGTAGTTTGACAGAACCTTCTCGAATGAACCTTTGGCTTCGCTCAGAACGATTCGGTCCTGTGGGCGCTTCGGGCCGGCAATCGATGGGACAACTGTACTTAGGTCAAGTTCGAGGTACTCGCTGAAGCGTGGTTCGATGCTTGGGTCGTGCCAAAGCCCCTGAGCCTTGCTGTAGGCCTCGACTAGGTCGATCTGCTCCTGAGGGCGGCCAGTGATTCGTAGGTAGTCAAGGGTTACTTCATCGATTGGGAACATCGCAGCCGTTGAACCAAACTCAGGGCTCATATTTCCGATGGTCGCACGGTTCGCCAATGGCACAGCGCTGACGCCGGCACCATAGAACTCGACGAACTTGCCGACCACTCCGTGCTTTCGCAACATCTCGGTAATGGTAAGTACTACGTCAGTTGCGGTGACCGCGGTGGTGATCTGGCCGGTTAGTTTGAAGCCAACCACCTTCGGAATCAGCATTGAAACTGGCTGGCCGAGCATTGCTGCCTCGGCTTCGATTCCACCCACACCCCAACCTAGAACACCGAGTCCGTTCACCATGGTGGTGTGAGAGTCGGTACCCACGCAGCTGTCTGGGTAGGCCTGGATTTCTCCGTTTACTTCGCGAGCCATGATGGTTCGCGCTAGGTACTCGATGTTTACCTGGTGGACAATTCCGGTGCCTGGTGGAACTACCTTGAAGTCATCAAAGGCAGTCTGTCCCCAACGCAAGAACTGATAGCGCTCACCATTGCGGTTGTATTCGAATTCAACGTTGCGCTCGAATGCGTCGGCACTACCCGCCACGTCAATCTGTACCGAGTGGTCAATGACCAATTCCGCTGGGGCAAGTGGGTTGATGCGCTTCGGGTCTCCCCCGAGCTCAGCTACTGCCTCACGCATGGTGGCTAGGTCCACGATGCAAGGTACTCCGGTGAAGTCCTGCATGATTACGCGCGCCGGGGTGAACTGAATTTCGGTGTCTGGTTCGGCGGTTGGGTCCCAGTTGACCAACGCGTTCACGTGATCAGCAGTGATGTTGGCGCCGTCCTCAGTGCGTAGGAGGTTCTCCAGCAGGATCTTGAGGCTGTAAGGGA
Source organism: Microbacteriaceae bacterium (assembly GCA_947453465.1). Lineage (GTDB taxonomy): Bacteria > Actinomycetota > Actinomycetes > Actinomycetales > Microbacteriaceae > Rhodoluna. Next base: position 12,694 of record CANGGL010000035.1, read on the forward strand.
GGGTCTTGGCGTCCACCGAGTTCAGTTTGAAGATCTTGTAGGTCTTCGAACCAACAACAAGTTGGTCGGCCGAGCCGAAGCTATTTACTTTAGACATGAAGCCACTCCTTTATGTACAGCGATACAGGTTCAAAAATAGCACTTACTTGGACTCCCCGATGCTGCTTCGCAATAACAACCAAGAAAGCCAAATACAAAGCGCATACAGGGGCACTCCCATTGAGACTCGAGCTATTCCGAGTGCCTCAATTTGATTAGAGAAGTACAGCGGCAACTGAACTAGAAGCCTCAGCCCGAAAAGTATGACAAAAAGACCCGTTGCAAGGTCTGAGCGCCTCAGAACCTTCTTATTCTTGCGCCAAGTTAGCGTTTCACCTCGGGTTAGGCCGACCAGGAAGCCTAGAAGTGGCCAGCGGACCAAAATCGACAAACTCAGTGCCGTGCCGTAGGCAAAGTTGGTGAAGAAGCCTTGGACGAAGTAGTCAGCGGGGTGCCCACCATCTCGCAAGGTTAGGTAACCAGAAATAATGATCCCAACCGCGCCCGCGATGGCCTGGGTGACTGGTTGGCGGCGTATCAATGCGAAGACTAGAAAGCCGATCGAGAGGGTAATCGCTGAAGTGGCGGCGGCCGTTGTGTTTTTCGAGGTTGCAAAAACCAGAACGAATACCGTGGCCGGCATTGAACTCTGGATGATTCCTAGCCAACCTCCAAGAGAGGTCATCAGTGAATCTTTGTCCAACCGCGCTTTACCACTATCGTCCGAGATGCCAAGTCGGCGAAGTGCGTTCGCGCGCTGGCTATCTGAATTCGACATCAGAGCGCTTTTG